>CAXUIE010000404.1:0-3057 GCA_964250825.1 uncultured Acidisphaera sp.
CGGCCCGCGGCGGGGCGGGGCTGCGCGAGAACACGAGCCCCCAGGCCAGCCGACGCGTTGTGAGCGTCGGCGACGAAACCAAGATCGGCCGCCGCCTCGGCGATCGCGTCCCGCTGCCCGTCGAAGTCGTGCCCTTTGCGCACGCGGCGACAGCGCGCCGCCGGCCGGGCCCGCCGGTGGTTAGCGCGGCCCGGCCCCGGCACCCCGTCGGGACCGCCAACCGCACCCGGGAGTAAGAAAGGGTACCGGGTCGCCCGTTCGTCACCGACAATGGCAACCTGATCTACGACTGCTTCGAGCTGCCCCAGAACACCGATCCCGAGGCGATCGAGGCAGCGCTCGGCCGGGTGGCCGGGGTTGTCGGCCACGGACTCTTCCTGCGCGGCGTCGAGCAGGCCATCATCGGCCTGCCCGATGGAGGCACGCGCGTGCTGCGGCCAGGCTGAACGACGTGCGGCGGGGCACGGGCGGCGTTCTGATCGTCATGGGCGTGTCCGGCTCGGGCAAGAGCACGATCGCGGCACGGCTGGCCGACGCGTTGGGCTGGCACTACCAGGAAGGCGATGCGCTGCACTCGCCCGCGAACGTCGAGAAGATGCGGCACGGCATCCCACTCACGGATGCGGATCGGGCGCCGTGGCTGCAGGCGATCGCCGCGATCGTGGACGATTGGCGCGCGCGGGGCGAGCATGGGGTGCTGACCTGCTCGGCGCTGCGCCGCGCTTACCGCGGCGTGATCATAGGCGCGCGGCCGGACGTGGGCCTGGTCTATCTCCGGGGAACGAAAGCGGTGATCGCGGACCGCATGGCTTCGCGCACGGGGCACTACATGCCGGCGGCCCTGCTCGAAAGCCAGCTCGCCACCCTGGAAGAGCCCGGCCCGGACGAGCAACCGATCGTGGTCGACGTGGAAGCGACGCCGGAGGCGATCGTGCGCGAGGTCATCGCGCGCGTGAAAATTGAAGGGGGACATGCCTGATGTGGCAGCCGAGCCAGCGCTATCCCGATCCGGCCGTGCGGGCGCTTCAGGACCGTTTCGAGCGTTACCGGCTGCCGCTCGCCTCCATAGAGCGGCTCGCCGAAGGCTGCCGGTGGTCCGAAGGGCCGGTCTGGTTCGGCGACGGACGATACTTGTTGTGGAGCGACATCCCGAACAACCGCATCCTGCGCTGGGACGAGGCGACGGGAGCGGTGAGCACGTTCCGCCAGCCGTCCAACAACGCCAACGGCCACACGCGCGACCGGCAAGGCCGTCTCGTGACTTGCGAGCATGATGCGCGGCGGGTCACGCGGACCGAGTACGACGGCAGCATCACGGTGCTGGCCGACCGGTTCGAGGGCAAGTCGCTCAACTCCCCCAACGACGTGGTGGTGAAGTCGGACGGCTCGATCTGGTTCACCGACCCGATGTTTGGCATTCTCGGCTACTACGAGGGTCACAAGGCCGAACAGGAGGTCACGCCGAGCGTCTACCGCATCGATGGCCGTACCGGGGCGGTGACGATGGTCGCGGACGATATCGAAGGCCCCAACGGGCTGGCCTTCTCGCCCGACGAGAGCAAGCTGTACGTGGTCGCCTCGCGCGCCAACCCGCGCAAGCTCGTTTCCTTCGATGTGGTCGCGGATGGGACCAAGCTGGGCAATGAGCGGGATTTCATCGACGCCGGGCCGGGCACGCCGGACGGCTTCCGGGTCGACATGGACGGCAATCTATGGTGCGGCTGGGGGATGGGCGACCCGGAGCTCGACGGGGTGCGGGTGTTCAACCCGGCCGGCGAGCCGATCGGCCACATCGGCCTGCCGGAGCGCTGCGCCAATCTCTGCTTCGGCGGACGCTACCGCAATCGCCTGTTCATGGCGGCGAGCCACGGGCTGTACTCGCTTTACGTGAACACGCAGGGCGCCCTCGGAGGGTGAGCCGATCCTCAGAAAGGCCTGCGAAGAGCCGGGCCGCCCTAGCGGCGGCGTTCGGACTGGCGTTGGCGCGCCCCTCGCGCATGCCGAGACATGGCGCTGCCCAGCCAGCTCCCAAGTGCATGAGGGGCTCAACACCGACCAAACGGCTGCCAAGCTCCTCGTCGGCCACAACTCGAGTGCGGTCGACGCCCTGGACCCCGACGCGGATGGCGAGATCATCTGTTCCAAGCGCCTCGGTCCAGGGAGCCTCTGGGCGGCGTGGAGTCGGCCCGGCGGCTGACGCGGACACGCTCTATGTGGCGCGGCCGGACATTTTATCTTCCGCCGGCGCAGGCCAACCCAGGGATGACGGCGCTCGGCGTCGCCGACGGCGCGGTCCTTGGAGCGAGCGTATGCCGGAAGAACCCTGCACTTGGCGGAACGCGTATTGCTCGCCCGCCATGTCGCAGGCGGTATCTGCGATGCCGGGGGTCATTTTTGGCGGCTCCATGGACGGTCGATTCCGCGCGTTCGACGCGGCGAGTGGGCGCGTGATCTGGGAGTACGACACCGCCCGCGCGCCGGTGATGACCGTCGCGGGCCGCGAAGCCTCGGGGGGCGTCTGGACGGCGCTGGGCCCCACGATCGCCGGCGACTTCGCTACTGGCGACGATCCGATCACCCGGAACCGTGCTCACGGCGTTTTCGGTCGATGGGCATTGAACCACCTGACGCCCACTTTCTCCCGCCGATCACGCCCGGTAAATCGGGCGAAAGCTCAGGAGGCGGATGAGTGGAATCGGTCGATTGCGTTGTGGTCGGCGCGGGCGTGGTCGGGCTCGCGGTCGCGCGTGCTCTCGCACTTGCCGGACGCGAGGTGATCCTGCTCGACGCGGCGGATGGCATCGGCACCGAAACCTCTTCTCGCAACAGCGAGGTGATCCACGCCGGCATCTACTACCCGGCGGGCAGCCTGATGGCGCGATCCTGCGTCGCCGGGCGGCGCGCGCTTTACGCCTACTGCGTCGAGCACGGCGTGCCGTTCAACAACTGCGGCAAGCTGATCGTCGCGACCAATAAGGCGGAGGACGGGATGCTCGCCGCGATCCAGCGGCGGGCCGAGGTCAACGGCGGGGAAGGGATGCGCGTGCTGCCCGGCGC
>CAXUIE010000405.1:0-3045 GCA_964250825.1 uncultured Acidisphaera sp.
GCGATCACCGGGATGTCCGGCGTCGCGGACCGCAGCCCTTCGACGATCAGCTTCTCGGCGACATGATCGGCCGCCGTGACCGGGGACGCGTCGGCCTTGGCGAGCACCTCGAACCCGCGCGCGCGAATTGCCATGATCGCCGATCCGGCGCGACGAGCGAGGTCGGCGGCAAGCGACAGAAGCGCGGCTTCGATCATCGTATCCCAATACCACGGAATGCTAGCCTGGTGTTCCCTCCGAGAGCGCAGGTCGCGGCAGGAAACGGGCGCAGGCGGCGAGCACGGCGGCGGGCTTGAGGCCGGTCAAGCAAGCCAGGCCGCGATGGCAATCCTCCGGGCGGTTCAGATAACAAGGGCCGCACGCCATGTCTCGGCGGATCGCGACGGCAAGCGGTCCGAGTGGCGCCCATTCCGCCGCGTCCACCACGCCCGAATGGATGCCGACCGTGGGGACGCCGAGCGAGGCCGCCATGTGCTGCGGGCCACTGTTGTTGCCGACTAAAAGCGCACAGGCGCCGATCAACCTGGGAAGATCGGCCAACGCGACCTCCCCGATCAACGACCGCACGGCGGACGGGTCCGCCACCTCGGCCAGGATCGCATCGGCCAGCGCCCGCTCGTCCGACCCGCCGATCAGGACGACGCGAACCGCGTGGCCGGCCACCAGGAGGTCGATCAAATCGGCAAAGCGATCCGCCGGCCATTGCCGCATCGCGTTGCCCACGCCCGGGTGGACGCAAACCACCGGTCGATCGAAGAACCCGTCCGATCCGAACGGGCCGCCGGCCGGCGATGGCGGCATGGGGGCGAAAGGCGCCGGCCCGCTCGCCGTGCCCACGGCTTCCACCAAATTGAGCAGATCGACGCCCACATGGCTTCGCTTGGCCTGCAAGCCACGGTCGCCTTCCCATTCGAGCGACACGTCGAGCCAGCCGAACTGGCCCACGTGGTCGAAGCCGGCCAGCCATCGCGCGCCCGTGTGGCGCAACACCTCCCGCGTGTCGATGTGCTTGCGCAGATCGATCGCGAGGTCGAACCGCTCCGGCGCCAAGCGGCGGGCCAGGGTGGCGAGGTCGTCGGGGGAAAGCTCCTTCTGGCCCAGCCCCGACCGAGGGTGGAAGAACTCCCACGCGATGAATGCGTCGACCGCCCCGGTTCGCAGCGCCAGATCCTGCACGCCCTGGCTTGCGAGCACCGTGATCCGAGCGCTCGGGAACAAAGCTCGAAGGCGGCGCAACGCCGGGACGGCGGTGAGGAAGTCGCCGATATGATCGAGCTTAATGACCAGGATGCGCGCGATCTCGTCGCGCGCGAACAATGGATGCGCCGCGCATGCGAGCTCGGCCGGCTCTTCCTCCGGGAGGAAATCGTCGGTGCCGCCCGCAAGGCTGGGGCTGAAGAATGGGTCTCCCCGCTGGAACAGCTTCCGCCATGTGTCGTCGAAGCGGCGCGCGTCGAACCGCTCGGGGATGCCGCCACGGCTGGCCATCTCGTGATGGACCAGGCTCGCGTCCGGCGTGTACACGATGGCGTGGCCCGCGGCATGCGCGCGCAAGCAGAAATCGAGGTCGTTGTTGATGACGCCGTGCGCTTCATCGAAGCCGCCCAGCGCCTCGAACAGCGGCCGGCGGACCAGCATGCAGGCGCCGGTGACGGCGATGACGTTGCGCGTGGTGAGCGCCAGGCCGAAGTAGCCGCCGTCGTTCGGCCGGGCGAAGCGAAAAGCATGACGGGCCAGGCCAGGCCCGGCCAGGAACATGCCCGCATGCTGCACGCGGCCATCCGGATAAAGCAGCCGCGGGCCGACGACGCCGACCCCCGGACGGTCGAGGTGCGCCAACATCGCATGGAGCGAGCCCGGATCGATGAACTCCGTGTCGTCGTTGAGAAACAGGAGGAAGTCGCCGCGCGCCTCGGCCGCGCAGCGATTGTTGAACCGGGACCAGTTGAACGGCTCATCGGTGCTGATGAGGCGGTCCACGTTGGCGCGCAGCCACTCCCGCCAGTGGGCGTCCGCCGCGGGGACGTTCTCGATACAAACGATCTCGACCTGCGCCGGGTCGCATCGCGCCCGCAGGGTCTCGATGCACGTCTTGACGTGGCCGCTCGCCGCGCATGTCGGGATCAACACGGAGACCAGCCCCGGAACCGGCTCGGACCGGCGGAGGCGGTAGCTGCGCCCGACCCGGCCCGCCGCGACCTCGTACGGGAGGCCGCGGCGGCCCAACGCATCCGCGATCGCCGCGCGTTCGGAGCAAGCGGCTTCTTCGGCCGGGCCGCGCTGGCTCAGCACGCGAGGGACGTGATGAATTGCGCGCGCGGCCTCGGTGCAGCGCAGGACCATGTCATACTCGCCGCGATCGAGCAGCCCGCGAGGCGTCGCGCCGATCCGCGCCAGCAGCGACGGACGCGCGCACCAGAGCCGGCCGACGTAGTTCGTATGCAGCAGCAGGTCGGGCGAAAACCTCGGTTTGTGGAATGGCTCGCGCTCGCCGCTGGCGGGACTGACGCGAATTTCGTCGCAGCTGAAGAACTCGGCGTCCTCCATGCCGCTGGCGAGGGCCATCTCGAGGAGCGCGTCCGCGCCGGGCAGATCGCCCGGGCCGAGCAGGGCGTGCAGCGCATCGCCGCCGAACGGCCGATGGAGCAGGTCCGGCCCGATCAACTGCGTTTGCGGCGTGGCCGCCGACAAAGCCGCCGCGTCGGCGAGTATTTCCGGATTGGCCGCGAGGAGCCACGCCTCCCACAGCGGGTAAGGCTGCCGCTGGAGCGCATCAAGGGTGAGGGCGGCCGCCTCGACCTCGTCGGCCCCGCGCAACGGGATCATCAGCCTGAAGCGGGGTTGCCAACCGATACGCCGCAGCACGCGCGCATGAAGATCGAACTCGGCGCGAGAAAGGCGGCGCCGCAAGGCCGAACGGGCTTGCCCGCCGTCCACGTCCCGCACGGTGAACGCGAACCCCCGCTCGAACACTTGGCCGTCGCGCGCCGACACGCGGAGCGTGGCCTCGCGCGGCCCCGCCTTCAGCAGCTTGTCCGCCCAAGC
>CAXUIE010000406.1:0-3043 GCA_964250825.1 uncultured Acidisphaera sp.
GACATGCCGCGCGCGCTCAGGACCGCGCCCAACGGAGACGTTTTCCTGGCTGAAAGCGGCGCCGGGCAGATTCGCGTCCTGCGTCCGGGCGCGCCGCCGGCGGTGTTCGCGACGGGCCTGTCGCTCCCGTACGGCATCGCCTTCTGGCCGCCCGGCCCCGCCCCGCGCTTCGTGTACGTCGCCGAAGGCGGGCGGGTGCTGCGGTTTCCCTACGTCGCTGGCGACACCCGGGTGCGTGGTCCGGCCGAGGTGGTCATGCCCCGGCTGCCCCAAGGCGGCCACTGGACGCGCGACTTGGCCTTCTCTCCGGACGGGTCGCGCTTGTTCATCGCGGTCGGCTCGGAGTCCAATCTGGCCGGCGAGGTCGAGCCGAGGCCTCCCGCCGGCTTCGTCGGCTCCCACGCGCTAGGCGCGATGTGGGGCGAGGAGACGGACCGGGCGGCTGTGCTGGTCGCCAAACCGGACGGCAGCGACCTACGGTTGTTCGCAACAGGCTTGCGCAACTGCTCGGGCGAGGCGATCGAGCCCGGTAACGGCGCCTTGTGGTGCGTGGTGAACGAGCGGGACGGGTTGGGTGACGACCTGCCGCCCGACTACGCGACAGCGGTGCGCGAGGGGGCGTTCTACGGCTGGCCCTGGTTCTATATCGGCGACCATGCGGACGCGCGGGTCGCCGGGGGACGGCCCGATCTCGCCGGCTCGGTGACGGTGCCCGACGTGCTGATCCAGCCGCACTCGGCCCCGCTCGGGATCGTATTCTACGACGCCGCACAGTTTCCCCAAGGCTTCAAGGGCGACGCCTTCGTCGCGCTGCATGGCTCGTGGAACCGCAGCAAGCGCACCGGCTACAAGGTGATCCGTCTGCGCTTCCGGGACGGGCGGCCCACGGGAGAGTACGAGGATTTCCTGACAGGCTTCGTCGCGTCGGACGACGCCGTCTGGGGCCGGCCGGTCGGGCTCGCGGTTGATGGCGCCGGCGCCCTGCTCGTGAGCGAGGACGCCAACGGCACGGTGTGGCGCATCTCGCGGCAGTGAAGGGGAGAACGAACATGCAGCAAGCGCATCCGCCCGCCGAGCGGCCACCCGCGCTCGCCTGCGACTGCCACTTCCACATCTTCGGGCCTTATAGCCGTTATCCGCTCAGCCCAGGGCGCAGCTATTCCCCGCCGGAGGCGTCCGTCCCACAATACTTGGAGCTGGCCCGGACGATCGGCATCGAGCGGATGGGCGTGGGGCCGCCGAGCAGCTCCGCCACCGACCCCGCCGGCACCCGCCCGGCCGGCGCCGCGGGCGGCGGCCCGCGCGCCGTCGCCGTCGCGGTGATCGACGATGGGTTCGACGAGGCCGCCCTGCGCCGGCTTGACGAAGCCGGGGTGCGGGGCGGCCGGTTCAATCTCGTGAGCGGCAACGGCACGCCGATCGAGCAGCTTCAATCAATCTCGCGCCGGATCGCCCCGTTCGGCTGGCACCTGCAGCTTTATGTGGAAGGTGAGCAGCTCCAAGCGCTTGCCTCGTCGCTGCCGCATCTGCCGGTCCCGGTCGTGCTCGACCACATGGGTGGGGTGCGCGCCTCGCTTGGCGTCGAGCATGCGGAGTTCCAGGCCCTGCTGCGCTTGCTCGAGTCGGACCGGATCTGGCTCAAGGTTTGTAGTTATCGCATCTCCGACGCGGCTCCCTGGGACGACGCGGCCCCCAACGTGCGCGCCGCGATCGGCGCGGCCCCCGACCGCTGCGTTTGGGGGACGGATTGGCCGCACGCGAAGATCAAGCCCATGCCGGATGCGGGAGCGCTGCTCGCTCAGCTGTTTGGCTGGGTGCCGGACGCGGACACGCGCCGCCGGATACTCAGTGACAACCCGGCCCGGCTATACGGCTTCGACTAGGCCGCGGCGCTGAGGCCGGGATGCCGCGTGGTGGGCACCGTCTCACGCCTCGTCGAATGCAATCCAAGTTGCCCAGCGATCAGGCGGCCCCAGATGCGGCGCGGCAGCGCCTGCGGCAACGTCCAGTTCAAAAGCCTGCCCGGCACCGGCGCGTCACGCGCTCGGGGATTGTCGCCGTGAGTGCCGTCCTGACAAGCTCACCGAGATGCTGGACACGCAAGTGCCCGGCGAAAATCATGGCGAACTGCGCGCCGAGCGCTCGAGTTCCTCGATCGCGCCCTGTCCGCCTGCGCAACCCGGACGGCCTTGGGGCCGTGCTCGCCCGGCACAAGCAAGTGGGGCGGATCGTTTGCGGCCCATCTCCACCGAGCGGTCACGGGGCAGGTCGCCGACGTTCCTGCGGTGGCGGCGCCCTCGCCAGGCCAACAGATGGCGCTCCTGCTTGCACCCGAGACGGACGGGGCGTTCGTGCGCGAGCCGCCCGGCTTTGCGGTGCATCGATGGACGGAGGCGGACGGTTTCGCGTCCGACATGGCCTTTGTCGGCCCCTTTCGGGCCCGTTCCCGTTCGCCGGATAGGCTTGCCCTGGCTGTTGCCACGAATCTGCGGGTCCCGGTACTAGGCGCGCGCCGAAAAGGGACCGCCATGCACGGAATCGAACAACGCATCCGCGAGCGCGCGTATCTTCTCTGGGAAGAGGAGGGCAGGCCCGAGGGCCGCGAACTCGAATACTGGGAGCGGGCCCGCCGCTTGATCGGCGCGGGAGAAGCGGGTCACGACGCCGGAAACGGGCGCGCGCCGATCGATGGAAGCCTCAACGGAGCCAAGGCGGCCTCCAAATCTAACGCCAAGTCGAATGGCAAGCGCCGTCGAGCAGCGTCCGCCTCGGCCGGGCCCGTCGCCGGGCCGGGCGGCGAGCGCCCTCAAACGAAGCCAACCTAGCCCAACCCCGCGAAGCGGAACGGGTAGGACGCGGGAGGAGCCCGCGGAACTACTTCGGCGTCACCCGGGGATTGCCGCCGGGGGTGCCTGGCGGCGGCACAACCGGGGTCGGGAACGTCTCCGCGTTCGGGGTGCCGTGGTTGATCCCGGGATCAACGGTCGGCGGGGGGCGGATCACGCCTCGGTTTAATTGGGGCGTGCTGGGGGGTGCCGCCGTC
>CAXUIE010000407.1:0-3039 GCA_964250825.1 uncultured Acidisphaera sp.
CCCGCGCTGGAGCGCGAAGGCGTGGAAAGCGTCGCCGTCGGGCTGCTGCACGCCTTCGTCAACCCGGCGCACGAGCGGCGGGTGCGCGAAATCCTCTCGGCCACGCTGCCGGACCTGCCGGTGTCGCTTTCCTCGGAGGTGTCGCCCGAGATGCGCGAATGGGAGCGCTTCTCGACCACCGCCGCCAACGCCTACGTGCAGCCGTTGATGGCCCGCTATCTGCGCCGGCTGGAGGCGGAATTGCGCCACCTCGGACTCGCCGCGCCGATCTACCTGATGCTGTCGGGCGGCGGCCTGACCACCGTGGAGACGGCGTGCCGGTTCCCGATCCGGCTGGTCGAATCCGGGCCGGCGGGTGGGGCGATCTTCGCCGCCCACATTGCGCGGGTATGCGGGCTCGATCGCGTGCTGTCGTTCGACATGGGTGGCACGACGGCGAAGATCTGCCTGATCGACGGCGGCATCCCGCGCACCGCGCGCGCCTTCGAGGTCGCCCGCGTCGGGCGGTTCCGCCGCGGCTCCGGCCTGCCGCTGCGCATCCCGGTGATCGACATGGTGGAGATCGGCGCCGGGGGCGGCTCGCTCGCGCGCGTGGACGCCCTTGGCCGGATCGCGGTCGGCCCGGAAAGTGCGGGAGCGGATCCCGGCCCGGCCTGTTACGGACGCGGCGGCGCGCGGCCCGCGGTGACGGACGCCAACCTCTTGCTCGGCCGCTACGACCCGGCGCGCTTCGCCGGCGGCACGATGGCGCTCGACGAGCGGGCGGCGCGGGACGCGCTCACCAGCGAGGTGGGCGGCAAGCTCGGGTTGGACGCACCAATGGCCGCGCTTGGCGTGATCGAGGTGGTGGACGAGGCGATGGCCAACGCCGCGCGCGTCCATGCGATCGAGAGCGGGGCCACGCAGGAAGGGCGCACCTTGATCGCGTTCGGGGGCGGCGGCCCGGTCCATGCCTGCCGGATCGCCGAGAAGGTCGGCATCGACCGCGTGCTGGTGCCGTCCGGCGCCGGTGTCGGCAGCGCCATCGGCTTCCTGCGCGCGCCGTTCGGCTACGAGGTGGTGCGCAGCCTGTATCAGCGCTTCGCGCGCTTCGACCTGCACGCCGTCAACGAACTGCTCGCGGCGATGGAGCGGGACGCGATGCGCGTGGTCGCTGTCGGCAGCAGGGGGGCTCCCGTCACGCAGACCCGCACCGCGTTCATGCGCTATGTCGGGCAGGGTCATGAAATCCCCGTATCGTTGCCGGCGCGCGTGCTCGGCGAAGGCGACGTCGCGGCGATCCGCGCCGGGTACGACGAAGCGTATGCGCGCTTCTATGACCGCCCGGTGCCCGGCTCGGATGTCGAGATCATGAGCTTCTCCGTCCTCGTGTCGACCGAGGTTGACGAAGAACCCTCGCCCCGACCCTCCGCCAAGAGGGGAGCGGGAGACACCAGTCCCCCTGTGGGGGGCGGCAGGGGAACGGGGCGCGCGCAGAAGGTGCGCGACCCGGCGACCGGCATGGTTGCGGACTGGCCGGTGCATGATCGCGCATCTCTTGCAACGGGCGCGCGCATCGCGGGGCCGGCGATCATCGCAGAGGGCGAGACCTCCACCCTGATCGGCCCCGGCTGGCGCGCCGAGGTCGATGCGTGGGGCTACATCGAACTGTCGCGGGAGTTGGCGTGATGGCGAACGAAACCGGCGCGCTCGCGCGCATCCAGCGACAGGTGATGTGGGACCGGCTGATCGCGGTGGTGGAGGAGCAGGCGCAAACCATGATCCGCACCGCGTTCTCCACCACCGTGCGCGAGGCGGGCGACCTTTCGGCCGGCATCTTCGACATGCAAGGCCGCATGATGGCCCAGGCCGTCACCGGCACGCCCGGCCACGTCAACTCGATGGCGGAAAGCGTGGGGCATTTCCTCGCCAAGTTTCCGGCGGTCACGATGCGGGCGGGCGATCATTACATCACTAACGACCCGTGGCTCGGCACCGGGCACCTGCACGATCTCACCGTGGTGACGCCGGCGTTCCATGACGGGCGGATGGTCGGGCTGTTCGCCAACACCGCGCACGTGATCGACGTGGGCGGCCTCGGCATGGGGCCGGAAGGGCGGTCGGTGTTCGAGGAGGGGCTCTACATCCCGATCGTCAAGTGCTTCGACGGGGGCCGGCCGAACGAGACCTTCTTCGACTTCCTGCGCGCCGGCTCGCGTCTGCCGGTCGAGCTGGAAGGCGACGTTTACTCGCTCTGCGCTTGCAACGACGCGGGCGCCAGGCGGCTCGCCGCCATGATGGGCGAGTTCGGCATGAGGAGCCTCGATCCGCTCGCCGCGTTCATCTTCGATAGCTCGCGGCACGCCACCCTGGCCGCGATCGCCAAGCTGCCGCCCGGCACATACCGGGCGGAAATCGGCTCGGACGGCTACGACGAGCCGCTGACCTTGCGCGCGGCGATGACGATTTCCTCCGATACGATCGCCGTCGATTACGCGGGCACGTCCGGGCTGTCCTCGCGCGGGATCAACGTGCCTCCCGCCTACACGCGCGCCTATTCCTGCTTCGGCATCAAGGTGGTGGTGGCGCCGGAGGTGCCGAACAACTGGGCCAGCCTCCAGCCGTTCCGCATGAGCATCCCGGAAGGCTGCATCCTCAACGCGCCGCGACCGTATCCGGTGTCGGTTCGCCACGTCATCGGCCATCTGCTGCCCGACCTGATGATGGGCTGCCTGCACCAGGCGGTGCCCGACCGGGTCGCGGCCGAGGGGTCCGCCTGCCTGTGGAACCCGCCTTTGCGCGGCGGGGCGCAGGTCTCGGGACAGGCGCGGGGCAACCGGCCGGTGATCGCGGATTTCGAGATCATCACCTTCAACTCGGGCGGCACCGGCGCCCGGCCGGGGCTCGACGGGCTGGATGCGACGGCATTTCCCTCCGGCGTGCGGACGATGCCGGTGGAGGCGACGGAGAACGTCGCCCCCATCGTGTTCTGGCGCAAGGAGCTGCGCCCGGACTCCGCCGGCGCCGGGCGCACCCGCGGCGGGTTCGGCCAGGTGATGG
>CAXUIE010000408.1:0-3036 GCA_964250825.1 uncultured Acidisphaera sp.
CACCTTTGCACCCCCGCCGTCAAAAACGACGCGGATAACGGCGTGTTTCCGGACCAGCTTTGGTCCACTTTGGAGGAATCGGGGCTCACGCTCACCTGGGTGCCGGCCGACCTTGGCGGCACCGGGGCGGAGATCGCCGACGGCTTCACCGTGCTCCGCATCGCCGGGCGCAACGCGGCCCCCGTGCCGCTGGCCGAAACGATGATGGCCGGGCTGGTGCTGGCCGCGGCAGGGATCGAGACGCCGACGGGCAAGCTCACGCTCGCCGCCGTGCGGGCGGACGAGCGGATCGAGCTCGGCTCCGACGGCGCGCTGAGCGGCGAGGCGACCAGCGTCCCGTTCGCCCGCCACGCCGGCCACATCGCGGTGCTCGCCTATCGGGCGGGCCGGCCGGTGGTCGCGCTGGTGGAGGCCGGCGCGTGTGCCATCGGCGAGGACGCGAGCCTGGCCGGCGAGCCCCGCGATCATGTCTCGTTCGACGGCGCTCGGTCGGTCGCGGTGCATGATGCGGGGGAGGGTTTCGGCGCTGACACGGTCGCCGCGCTCGGCGCGGCGGTGCGCGCGATGCAGATGTCGGGGGCGCTCGCGCGGGTGCTCGACCAGTCGGTGCAGTATGCGACGGAGCGGGTGCAGTTCGGCCGTCCGATCAGCCGCTTCCAGGCCGTGCAGCATAATCTCGCGAAACTGGCCGGCGAGGTGGCCGCGGCGACCGCCGCCGCCGATCTGGGCGCGGAGGCGTTCGGCGCCGGATTGCGGCTGGATGACGCGGCGCTGGCCGATGTCGCCACGGCGAAATTGCGCGTCGGCGAGGCGGCGAGCGCGGGAGCCGCGATCGCCCACCAGGTGCATGGCGCGATGGGTTTCACCTACGAGCACTCGCTCCATCACGCGACGCGGCGGCTGTGGTCCTGGCGCGACGAGTTCGGCACGGAGAACGAGTGGGCGGTGCGGCTTGGCCGATTGTTCGCCAAGCAGGGCGCCGACGCGCTGTGGCCGATGGTGACGGGGACGGTGGAGCCGTAAGCGCGCGCCTCGTCCGATCTTCGCGGAACCCGGGCATTGGAGCGGCCGATGCCGAACCGTCATCCTTGCCCGAATACCGAGCGCGTTGCGCGACATGCGGCGAGCTTTCGCCATTCTCCGCACGATATTGCGCGTCCTGTGGCGCCCGGCTCGGCGCCACGCAGGCGCTACGTCGCAGCCCGGCGCGTGCTAGCGAGCTCCGCCCACTCACCATCATGTTTGTTACCTCGTGGGATCGAGCATGATCGCCGCGGAGATGGATGCCGAGGATTTCACCGAAGTCATCGGCGGTTTCTTTCGCGGGTGTCCGAAGCTGTGGGTGCGCGCGGAGGTTATGTCGGCCGTATGCTGGGTGACGACGCGCTGATCTTTTTCGGTTTTCCAGCAGCGCAGGAGGATGATGCGGAGCCCGCGGTTCTCGCTGCGCTTGACATCATTGCGCGGTTTTCCGCCCGTCCGGTTTGCGGGTGCTTCCTCCAGGTGCGGATCGGACTGTCGACCGGGCTCGTTCTGCTCGGCGACGTGATGGGGACTGGCAGGCCGGGAAGCCTTGATGTGTATGGGGAAACGCCGAACCTCGCGGCCCGATTGCAGGCGATGGCCGAGCCCAACCCGCTTCTCGGCCGCGATGCCGTCGCTGGCGAGATTTTGGCCGCGACGGGACGTTCCTGGTCATGCGCCATCTCGAGCAGAACCCGCAAGCATTCCACGCATTCTCCACGCGCGAAGCCGAGCGACTTTCGGAGGAGGCAAGCTGCCCCTTTGCCCGCCAGCCAGTGGAGTTGCTCCGAGATCTGCTTGAAGCGAAAATGATTGGCCGGTGGCCCGACGGCGGCTCGCTCGTGCGGCACGCCCATCCGGCCTCTACGGGCCGGCCTCGGCCCCCGGACAATGATTTCACGTTCGGCCGGGAAGACCCGCAGGGACTCGCTTGTCCATTCGGCGCGCATATCCGCCGCGCCAATCTGCGCGACAGCCTCGACGCCAACTCCCGCGACACAGATCGCCCTAAGCAACCGCCATCGCATCCTGCGGGTAGGCCGGCAATACGAGCCCGATTCCGAGTCCGGCCGGCCGGGGCTGATGTTCATGTGCCTGAATGCCGACATCGAACGGCAATTCGAGTTCCTGCAGCGCACCTGGATCATGGGCCAAACCTTCCATGACCTGCGGGACGAACAGGATCCCATGGTGGGCCACGGTCCACCCGAAGGCGTTTTCACGATCCCGACGCGCCAAGGCCGGGTGCAACTGCGTGGCCTGCCGGATTTCGTGCGCGTGCGGGGCGGCGCTTACTTCTTCATGCCGGGCCGCCGGGCGCTCCACTTCCTCGCCGCGCCGACCTGAACCGGGCGGGAGCGACGGTGGCGCGGTGCTCGCGTTGCTCGCGTTGCTCGACAACTTGCGGCAACTGTGGTGCCTAGCCCCGCTACAATGGGCTTGCCGGGCAACCCCGGCTCGACGTTTCGCCACCCCCATTGCCCAGCCTGCGGAGATTTCGCGCGTCAATGTCGGATGCCACCCTCGTTCCGAGAATTGCGGCCCCGAGAGCGGCGCCGAGGCGCCGCGTGCGACTGAGCTGGTCCGACCCGCTGTTCCGCAACATTGTTTGGCAGGCGTTCGTCATCGGCATCGTCGCGGCCGTTCTTTGGTATTTGATTTCGACCACGAGTCACAACCTAGCCGCGCGGCGGATCGCGACGGGGTTCGCATTCCTTTCCCGAACCGCAAGCATCCCGATCGGGGAGTCGTTGATCCCCTACAACCCGGCCGTGAACACTTACGGCCAGGCGCTGATCGTCGGCGTGCTGAACACGTTGAAAGTGGCAGTGGTCGGGATCGTGCTCGCGACCGTCCTCGGCACCCTGATCGGTATCGGGCGCTTGTCGAAAAATTGGCTGCTGGCTCGTCTCGCCGCCGCCTACGTGGAAACCCTGCGCGATTTGCCTGTGCTGCTGCAGCTGCTGTTCTGGTACGGGCTGCTCCAGGGCTTGCCGGCGCCGCGGCAGAGTA
>CAXUIE010000409.1:0-3009 GCA_964250825.1 uncultured Acidisphaera sp.
GGGTGTGAGGATGGACCACAGGTCGGGCGCGCCGCCAACCGCGAGCGCGTCGCCGCGCCCGGCCCCGACGGCCGCGAACAGCAGCGCGCCGGGGATGATCCCGATGGCGGTCGCCGCGACGAAAGGCGCCAAGCGCATCCCGGCCAGGGCGGGAGCCAGGTTCAGCAGCCAGAACGGCACCACGGGAAGCAACCGGAGCGATAGGAGATAGCTGAAGCCGTCCCGCTCAAGCCCCGGCCGGAGCCGGCCAAGAAACGGCGCTGCCCGCTGGCGTAGCATCCCGCCGAACGCCGACCGCGCGGCAAGGAACAGGATTGTGGCGCCGATCGTCGCGCCCGGCACGATGCACAGGACGGCCAAGGCGGGTCCAAACAGCAGGCCGCCCGCGAGGCTGAGCAAGGCGCCGTTCGGCAGCGACAGCGCGACGACGGCCACATAGAGCGCCGTGAAGGCGAGCGGTGCCAGGAGAGGATGGACGGACGCCAGCCGCCGCGTGTCCGCAAGGCGGGACGCCAGGGTTTGCCAGGACACCGCGTGTCCGACGCCAGTCACCCAGGCCCCGGCGAGGAGGAGGAGCAGCATCAGCGGCAGGACGGTTGCGTAGCGGCTCATCGCCGTCTCCCCGGCCGGAATTGACGCCCCCCCGCCCGGCCTCCTATAAGCCGCGACCTGCGAGGCGGCCCGTGCCGGCCTCCGTTCCCGCGCGCGAGACGCCACGCGGTGCTCGTGCTCGCCCCGGAGACGTATCGTGAAGCGCACCTATCAGCCGTCCAAGCTCGTCCGCAAGCGCCGGCATGGCTTTCGCGCCCGCATGGCGACCGTCGGTGGACGCAAGGTCCTCGCGAGCCGGCGCGCCAAGGGCCGCAAGCGCTTGTCGGCTTGATTGCAGGCGAGCGTTCGACCGTGCCGCCGCCACAACGACTCAAGCGCCGGGCGGATTTCCTCCGCTTGGCCGCGAGCGGGCGCAAGGCCCCGACGCCGGGGGTTGTGCTGCAAGCCGCGGCGCGCGGCGACAACGGACCCGCTCGCGTCGGTTTCACCGTCACCCGCAAAGTCGGTAACGCCGTGATCCGCAACCGCACCCGCCGCCGGCTCAAGGAAGTCGCCCGGCTGCTGCTGCGCGAGCAGCCGCTGAGCGGGGTCGACCTCGTGTTGATCGGCCGCGACAAGACCCGCGACCGCCCGTTCGAGGCGTTGAGGGAAGATCTGCGGCGGGCGCTGGCACGGGTTGGCCTCCTATGACCGTCGCGGCCGCTTTCGCGGTCGGCGGCGTGCGGCTCTATCAGTGGACGGTTCGGCCGTTCATCGGATCGCATTGCCGCTTCGAGCCGAGCTGCAGCGAGTACGCGGTCGCGGCCGTGCGCGGGCATGGCGCTCTGCGCGGCGGTGTTTTGGCGGGACGGCGCATCCTCCGCTGCAATCCGTGGCATTCGGGGGGCTATGATCCGGTACCCGGATGCGCGTGTGCGCCGGCGGAGCCCTAGCGGGCCGATCGAGGTTTGATGGACCAGAAGCGGCTTTTCCTCGCCATCGCGGCGTCGATCGTGATCCTGCTCGGCTACCAGCTCCTGGTGGCGCCCCACCTGCCGCACCCGCCGGCGGCACAGCATCAGCAAGCGAGCACCACCCCGTCCGCGAGTCTTACGCCCCGCGAAGGCTCGCCCGGCGCGGGTGCCGCGCCGGGGACGAGTGCCGAGGCGGAGGCGAGGGACGTGCCGCGGCTGCGAATCGCGGCACCGCGGGTGCAGGGCTCCATGAGCCTGGTCGGCGCTCGGCTCGATGACCTCGTGCTGTCCGACTACAAGGAAACCATCCAGCCGAATTCGCCCCTCGTTCGCCTGCTCCAACCCCGTTCGGACTCCAAGCCGTATTACGTGCAGTACGGGTGGTCCGCCGCGCCCGGCGCGTCGGTCAAGCTGCCCGACGGCAACACGATCTGGACCGCCTCCGACCCCGAGCTGACCGCCGCGCACCCCGTGACATTGAGCTGGAACAACGGGGAGGGCCTCACATTCGAGTTGGCGCTCGCGGTGGACGACAATTATGTGTTCTCGGTCGAGCAGCGCGTGCGCAACGACGGCAGCACGCCGGCGAAGCTGTTTCCCTGGGCGCGCATACGACGCGACTACACCCCGGCGGTCGCCGGCTACTACATCCTGTTCGAGGGGCTGCTCGGCGTCGCCAACGGCACGTTGCAGGAAACCAAGTACTCGGAAGCCAAGAGCGAGGGGGAGAAGCACGACGGCGTCGCGTTCACCGCCACCGGCGACGGCGGCTGGGGCGGCATCACCGACAAATACTGGCTGACGGCGCTCGTGCCCGACCAGAAGAGCCCCGCCACCGTCACTTTTCGGCATACCGCCGACAACGGGGATCATTACCAGGTGGACTATGCTCGGCCGGACGCGCAGGTGGTGGCGCCCGGCGCGACCGCGTCGCTAGCAAGCCACCTGTTCGCGGGCGCCAAGATCGTGACCTTGCTGGACCGCTACCAAGCCCAGTACGACATCCCGCACTTCGACAAGGCGGTGGATTTCGGCTGGTTCTACTTCCTGACCAAGCCGATCTTCTACGCGCTCGACTGGCTGAACTCGATCCTCGGCAATTTCGGCCTGGCGATCATGGTGTTCACCGTGGCGGTCAAGCTGCTGTTCTTCCCGCTGGCTAACAAATCCTACAAATCGATGAGCCGGATGAAGCTGCTCGGGCCGAAGGTGCAGTCGCTTCGCGAGCGGTTCAAGGACGACCCGGCCAAGATGCAATCGGAGATGATGGCGCTCTACCGGGCCGAGAAGGTCAACCCGGCGAGCGGCTGCTTGCCGATGGTGGTGCAGATCCCGGTGTTCTTCTCGCTCTACAAGGTCATCTTCGTCACGATCGAAATGCGTCAGGCCCCGTTCTTCGGCTGGATCCGCGACCTCTCGCAGGTGGACCCGACCAACGTGTTCAACCTGTTCGGGCTGATCCCGTTCGATCCGAGCACCATCTCGCCGTTCCTCCACCTGGGCA
>CAXUIE010000410.1:0-2998 GCA_964250825.1 uncultured Acidisphaera sp.
CCCGCAACCCCCGCACAATCATCCGCAAGACCGAGGGAGGGAACCGATGGACCTGCGCTTCACCCCGGAGGAGCAAGCCTTTCGCGAGGAGGTGCGCGCCTTCATCCGCGACAACCTCCCCGCCGACATCAAACAACGCATGTATCTTGGCGACCGCGCCTCCAAGGAGGACGTCGTCACCTGGCAGCGCATCCTCACCAAGAAGGGCTGGGCGACCTATAGCTGGCCCAGGGAGTACGGCGGCCCGGGCTGGTCGCCGATCCAGAAGATGATCTTCCTTGAGGAAAACCTGCTCGCCCCCGCCCCCGAACTGTCCAGCTTCAATATCACCATGATCGGCCCGGTGCTGATCCAGTTCGGCAACCAGGCGCAAAAGGACCGCTTCCTCGCCCGCGCCGCCAACCTGGACGACTGGTGGTGCCAGGGCTTCTCCGAACCTGGCGCCGGATCCGACCTCGCTTCCCTGAAAACCGCGGCGAAGCGGGACGGCGACCATTACGTGGTCAACGGCCAGAAGATCTGGACCTCGACGGCGCACATGGCCGATTGGTGCTTCGTGCTGGTGCGCACCAACCCGCAAGCGCGCAAGCGCCAGGAGGGCATCTCCTTCCTCCTCGTCGACATGCGCACCCCCGGCATCACCGTCCGCCCGATCATCTCCATCGACGGCGGGCACCACCTCAACGAGGTGTTCTTCGACGACGTGCGGGTGCCGGCGGAGAACCTCGTCTATGAGGAGAACAAGGGCTGGGACGTGGCCAAGTTCCTGCTCGGCAACGAGCGGGTCGGCATCGCGCGCCTCGGCAAATCGAAGGAGCGGCTGCGCTTCTCGGTCGAGCACGCGCGCGAGATGCGCTCGACCGGACGGCCGCTGATCGAGGACGCGGCGTTCCGCCACCGCGTCGCCCAGCTCGACGTCGACATCAAGGCGCTCGAGATAACGCAGAACCGCGTGGTTTCGGCGGCGGCCAAGCAAGGGGGCGGCAAGCCGGACCCGCTGTCCTCGGCGCTCAAGATCAAGGGCTCCGAGCTTCAGCAGCTCACCACGGAGCTCGCGATGGACGTGGGCGGCCCGCTCGCCATGCCGTTCTGGCACAAGAGCGACGAGGCGCTCAGCAACGAGCCGGAGCTCGGCCCCGACTGGGCGTCGGAATCAACCGCCGCCTACCTGTTCCTCCGCGCCGCGTCCATCTACGGCGGATCGAACGAAATCCAGAAGAACATCCTGACCAAAGCGGTGCTGGGGCTGTAATGGACTTCGACCTGACCGAGGAGCAGCGACTGCTGCAGGACAGCGTGAGCCGCCTGCTCGCCGACCGTTACAGCTTCGAGGCCCGCCGCGGCTACCTCAAGGAAGCCGAGGGCTGGAGTCCGGAGCTTTGGTCGCAATACGCCGAGCTTGGCCTGCTCGGCCTTCCCTTCCCGGAGGAGTACGGCGGATTTGGCGGCAGCGCCGTCGAAGTGATGCTGGTCATGCAGGCGTTCGGCCGCGCGCTCGCCGTTGAACCGTTCCTGCCGACGGTGGTGCTCGGCGGCACCGCCATCCGGCTCGCCGGGACCAACGCGCAGAAAGGCGAGCTCCTGCCACGCATCGCGGAGGGCAAGCTGAAGCTCGCCTGGGCGCACGGCGAACGCCAAGCGCGCTACGACGTCACGGACGTGCTCACCACGGTGAAGCCGCGCGGGGCGGGCTGGGTGATCGAGGGCGGCAAGAGCGTGGTCGCGCACGGCGACAGCGCCGACACGCTACTCGTGAGCGCGCGCACCGGGGGCGAGCGCGACGCCCCGGACGGCATAAGCCTGTTCCTCGTTGATGCGCGCGCGCAGGGCGTCGCACGGCGCGGCTACGCGATGCGCGACGGCTCGCGCGCGGCCGAGATCGCCTTGTCCGGCGTCGAGGTGTCGCGCGAGCATCTGCTCGGCGAACCGGGGAAGGGCTTGCCGCTCATCGAGCGGGTGATGGAGGCCGGCATCGCCGCGACCGCCGCCGAAGTGGTCGGCGCGATGGAAACCATCCAGTCGACCACGCTCGAATACCTCAAGACGCGCGAGCAGTTCGGTCAGCCGATCGGCCGCAACCAAGCGCTACAGCATCGCGCCGCCGAGATGTTCGTGGCTCTCGAGCAAGGCCGCAGCATGGCGATGCTGGCGGCCGTGTCGGTCGACGAACCGGACGCCGCCGAGCGGGCTCGCGCCATCTCCATGGCGAAGGTCGGGGTCGGCCAGGCCGGCAAGTTCGTCTCCCAGCAGGGCATCCAGCTGCACGGCGGCATCGGCATGACGGAGGAATACAGCGTCGGGCACTACTTCCGCCGAATCATGGTGATCGAGCACATGTTCGGTGACACCTCGTATCACCTCACGCGGCTGGCCGACGCTGTCCGTTAGCTCCAAGTCAGGTTAGCCGGATCCGCCCTGGTTCGCGTCATTGCCGCCCGGGGCAACTCCGGTGCGGCAATCCATGCCGCCGACCTCGGTTATACTGCCGGCCGCCGCAGGCTTCGTCTCGTCTTTCCCCTCGCGTCCTCAACTCAAGAGCCGAATGGGATGCGGACTCGCTCGTACGCTGGCCGGAGCCAACCTCGTCAGATCACATGAAACAGATAGAGCAGAATGATGATCGGGATCGGGATCCCAACCAGCCACAGCAGCATTCCGCGCATCGACGCCTTTCCCCGTTTCGTACCCGAGTAGAACGCGCGATGGACGGCCGGGTTTGCGGTCAGGCGCGCCGCAGAGCGCCCTCCAAGCGGCGGCGCAGCCGCCCGATGCGCGCCACCGCCGCCAGTCGACGGTCGAGGAACGCGAGCGTCGCCCCGTCCTCCTCGTCATAATCGCGCAGCCAGAACAGGATCACGGCGGTGTAGACCGACGCCAGAGTCGCCCGCTTGGTGTACCAGCTCCAATCAGCGGTCCGGTCGCCGGCGGCGTGCCAGATCGCGTCCACCGTGCGCGCCGTGCACGCGGCGGCGAGCCGGGTGTTGCGGCTGCGGGCACC
>CAXUIE010000411.1:0-1603 GCA_964250825.1 uncultured Acidisphaera sp.
GGGCGATCCGTACTACTTCGGCGTCGGCAGCGCGCTCGCGCGCCATTTCCCCGTTGCGGAAACGCGGTGCTTACCGACCCCGTCCGCCTTCTCGCTCGCCTGCGCTCGGCTCGGCTGGGCGATGCAGGATTGCGCGCTGATCTCGTTCTGCGGCCGGCCGCTCGCGGCCTTGGCGCCGCATCTGCAGCCCGGAGCCCGCGTCCTGGCTTTGTCGGCCGACAGGGCGACGCCTGGAGACCTTGCCGCCGCGCTGCGCGATCATGGCTTCGGGCCATCTCGCCTACATGTGATGGAAGCGCTCGGGGGGCAACACGAGCGGGTGCGCGTCGTTTCAGCGGCCGCGTTCGCGCTCGCCGACGTGCAGCCGCTCAACATGCTGGCGATTGAAGTCGTGGCGGGGCCAAAGGCTCGCGTGATCCCGCTCGCCACCGGGCTGGCCGACGCTTTGTTCGACCATGACGGCCAGCTGACTAAGCGGGAGATCCGCGCCGTCACGCTGTCCGCCCTCGCCCCGCGACGGGGCGAGCTTTTGTGGGACATCGGCTGCGGGTCGGGTTCGATCGGGATCGAGTGGCTGTTGAGGCATCCCGCCAATCGGGCGATCGCCGTCGAGGAGCAATCGAGTCGCGCGGAGCGAGCGCGCAGCAACGCCCGGTTCCTTGGCGCTCCGCACCTCGACGTGGTTCACGGACGAGCACCAGAAGCGCTGACGAGTCTGGAGCAGCCAGACGCCGTGTTCATCGGCGGCGGCGCGCACGAAACGGGCGTGATCGACATGTCCTGGGCGGCCCTGCCGCCGGATGGCAGGCTGGTCGCCAACGCCGTCACGGTGGAAACGGAAGCGGCGCTGCTCGCGGCCCGCGCCCGGCTGGGCGGCAGCTTGACGCGCATCGGCATCGAGCGGCTCGACAGCATCGGCCTCCTGCACGGCTACCGGCCGGCGATGACCGTCACCCAATGGCTGGCGGTGAAGCCATGATCGTGGCCGGGCTGGGATGCCGAAAGGATTGCTCCGCCGCCGAGATCGTCGCACTCGTGCGTGCGGCGGAAGCGGCCGCAGGCCGCAGCGCGGACGGGCTCGCCGCACCCGCGTTCAGGCGAGAGGAGCCCGGGCTGCGCGAGGCCGCTGGCCTGCTTGCCCTCCCGCTCGCCTTTGTCGAAGAGCAGGCTCTTTCGGACGCGCAAGTCCTATGCGTCACCCGATCGGCGGCGGCCCAACGCGCGACCGGCTTCGCCTCAGTTGCCGAAGCGGCGGCGCTGGCCGCTTCGGGTGGCCCGCTCCTCCTGCCGCGCATCGCGGGACGGCGCACGACCTGCGCGCTCGCGGGCCGATGACCGTGCATTTCATCGGCGCCGGGCCGGGCGCCGCCGATCTTATCACGGTGAGGGGGCGCAACCTCCTCGCGCGCTGCCCGGTTTGCCTCTACGCCGGTTCCATTGTCCCGCGCGCTTTGCTCGGCCACTGCGCACCCGGCGTGCGGCTCGTGGACACGGCCCCCCTGTCGCTGGACGCGATCGAAGCCGAGTACGTCGAGGCGGACGCGGCGGGGGTCGACGTCGCGCGGCTGCATTCGGGCGACCCGTCTCTCTACAGCGCCCTCGC
>CAXUIE010000411.1:1664-2961 GCA_964250825.1 uncultured Acidisphaera sp.
GGCCGGGGGGGGGGCGTGGCCCGCTTTCGCGGCCGCCGCGGCGGCACTCGGCCGCGAGCTGACCGTGCCCGTACTGGCACAAAGCGTGGTGTTGACCCGGATGGAAGGCCGTGCATCGGCCATGCCGCCTGGCGAAACTCTTGAAGCGTTCGCGGCGACCGGGGCGACGCTCGCCATCCATCTCGCCGTCCACCGAATCGGCGACGTGGTGCGAATGCTCACGCCATTGTGCGGCACGGATTGCCCGGTCGCGATCGTCGTGCGGGCGAGCTGGCCGGACCAACGCATCCTGCGCGGCAACTTGGGCGACATCGAGCGCGTGTTCGAGCGCAATCCGGCGGAGCGGACCGCCGTGATCCTGGTCGGCCGCGCGCTGGAGCCGGACGGGTTCCACGACAGTGCGCTCTACGATCCGGCCTACCCGCGCCGGTTCCGCCCCTCATGAACCGGCGCGAACCCTGCGCGCCCGACCAGCGCGCCCGCGCGGTTAAACAAGATCACTTCGAGGGCGATCGGCGCGCCGTCCAGTGCGTCGGCAGCGGTTTGCCATGCTCGCGCCGCGACGAGATCACCGAGCGGCACAGCCTGGGCCCCTGCGGACGCGAACGCCTCGGCCACTGTGTTCGCCTCGACCACCCGCCGGGCAACAGCGGGGTCCGTGAAGAGGGCGGCGAGTGCTTCCAGATCGACGGAGCCTCGCGCCGAATGGAGGTCGAGCCGACCCTGAGCGAGCTTGGTGATCTTGGCGACCCCGCCAGCAATCGTCACCTGCGGGACAGGGTGGCGGCGCAGGTAGCGCAGCATCCCGCCCACGAAATCTCCCATCTCCAAAAGCGCCGCCTCCGGCAGGCCGTGGAGCGCCCGCACTGCCGTTTCCGACGTGCTCCCGGTGGACCCCGCGACATGCACGAGGCCGCTCGCGCGCGCCACGTCGATGCCGCGATGGATGGTGTCGATCCAGGCGGCGCAGGAATACGGCACGACCACCCCGGTGGTGCCGAGGATCGACAGCCCGCCCACGATGCCGAGCCGCCCGTTCAAGGTGCGGGCAGCGAGCCGTTCGCCACCCGGCACGGTGATCTCTACCACGGCGTCGGGCGCGCCGTCCGCAATCTCGGCCAGCGCGGCCGCAATCATTTGGCGGGGGGCCGGGTTGATGGCCGGCTCGCCCGGCGGGAGCGGCAGGCCGGGGCGGGTCACGGTGCCGACCCCCGGCCCGGCGCGGCACGTGATCCCTTCGCCCGCAGGCGCGAGACTGACGCGCACGCGAATCAGCGCGCCGTGCGTCACGTCCGGG
>CAXUIE010000412.1:0-2312 GCA_964250825.1 uncultured Acidisphaera sp.
CACCGAGCCCCCCATCGCTTCCCCCACGGGCAGCCCGCGCCCGACCGTCGCGTCGTCGCCGCCCACCATGATCGCGAGCTCGCCGGTGCGGGCGCGCGGCACGCCGCCGGACACGGGCGCGTCGATCATGTGGCCGCCGAGCGCCTGGACCTGCTCGGCCAGCGCTTGTGTCGCGGTCGGCTCGCCCGAGCTCATCTCGATCACCACCGTGCCCGGTTTCATCCCGGCGAGCAGCGTGTCCTCCCCGCTCGCCAGCACGTGCCGCACGATGGCGCTGGTCGGCAGCATTGTGACGAGCACATCCGAACGCTCCGCCAACTCGCGCAAGCTGTCGGGCGCGAACCCGCCGACCTGCTGGACGAAGTTGTTCGCGACTTCCTGGCGATGGTCGTTCACGTGGAGCGGGAATTCCGCCTTGCGCAGGCAGGCCGCCATCGGCCAGCCCATGTTGCCGAGGCCGACGAACCCGACCGTGGGCTTGTCCGTCATGGCTACTCGGCCGCCTTGGGCGCCGCGTCGATTTCCTTGAACACCTCGGCCGTCGTCTTGAAAGCGTCCAGGCAGGCGGGAATGCCGCAGTAAATCCCGGTCTGAAGCAGAATCTCCTTGATCTCGTCGCGGGACACGCCGTTTACCAGCGCGCCCCGAACATGCAGGCGGAGTTCGGCCGAGCGGTTGAGCGCGGTTAGCATGGCGAGGTTCAGCATGCTGCGCGTCTTGCGGTCGAGGCCGGGACGGGTCCAGATCTCGCCCCAGGCGTACTCCGTCGTAAGCTTCTGGAACGCCGCCATGAAGTCGTCGGCGCGGGCCAGCGATCCATCGACGTACTCGGCGCCCAGCACGGCCCGGCGCGTCTCCAGGCCTTTCTTGAACAGCTCCGACTGATATTCCGGGCGCTCCGCCATGTCCGTTCTCCGCGTGTGGGCCGGGACGGTACCGATTGCGCTTGGGGGCGGCAAGCGGTTGACTGGCACGGGATCGAGAGGAGGCGGCATGAGCGCACCATCCGGGCCAATCTACGAGGTGCTGGCCTTGCGCTATGGCATCCTCGCGCCGCGCATCCAGGCGGAAAATCTCCTGCGACCGGATGACCACATGGCGCCCGAGCCGCTCGACTTCCTCGTGTTCGCGATCCGGGGCGAAGGCCGCACGATCGTGATGGACACCGGCTTCACCCCGGCCTCGGCTGCCCGGCGCGGGCGCGAGTTGCTTTGCACGCCGGCCCAGGCGCTCCGCAACGGCGGGATCGAGCCCGCGAGCGTGCCGGATGTGGTGATCACCCACATGCACTGGGACCACGCGGGCGGGATGGAGTATTTCACTAACGCCATCTTCCACCTGCAGGAGGCCGAGATGGCGTTCTGCACCGGCGCTTGCATGTGCATGCCCCATCTACGCCGCCCGTTCGACGTGGAGGACGTCGTGAGCGCGGTGCGGGCGCTCTACGCGGATCGGCTGCGGTTCCACGCCGGCTCGGCCGAGATCGCCCCCGGCGTGACCTTGCACCACATTGGCGGGCACTCGCTCGGCATCATGTGCATGCGGGTGCCGACCGCCCGGGGCTGGGTGGTGCTGGCCGGCGACACGACGCATCTTTGGGCCAACATCCGCAAACGGAACCCGTTTCCCGTGGTGGTGGACGTCGCCGCCATGCTGCGCGGCTACGAGACCTTGGAAGCGCTCGCCGACGGACCCGACCACATCATCCCAGGGCACGATCCGCTGATCCTCAAGCGCTTCCCGCCGCTCGGCGACAACCGCGAGATCGTGCAACTGCACGAGCCACCGATCGGGTAGGCGTGCCGGCCAGTCGTTCCTACCGGGCGATGCCCCGCCCGCTGCGCGTGATCCGTCGGGTTCTGGCGGGCATCGGCGTGCTCGTGCTGCTGGCGGTCGCCGCCGG
Source organism: uncultured Acidisphaera sp. (assembly GCA_964250825.1). GTDB lineage: Bacteria > Pseudomonadota > Alphaproteobacteria > Acetobacterales > Acetobacteraceae > CAVWQV01. The sequence continues at coordinate 1,904 of CAXUIE010000412.1, forward strand.
GGTCGGGCTGCTCTGGCTGAGCACGCCGGCCAAGCGCCAGCAGCTCGCCATCGCGGGCTTGTCCGCGCCGGTCGAGGTGACGTTCGACGAGGACGGAGTGCCGCGCATCCACGCGGCCTCCGCGCTCGACGGGGCGACGGCGCTCGGCTTCGTTCACGCCCGCGACCGCCTGTTCCAGATGGAGCTGATGCGGCGCGCCGCGTCCGGCCGGCTGTCGGAGCTTGCCGGCTCGGCAACCTTGCCGATCGACCGGCAGATGCGCGTCCTCGGGCTGCGCGCCCGCGCGCTCGCCAAGCCCGCCAACCTGATGGTGCTGGACGAACCCACCAACGACCTGGACATGGACACCCTCGACCTGCTCGAGGCGCTGCTGGCCGATTACGATGGCACCCTGATCCTGGTCAGCCAC
>CAXUIE010000412.1:2322-2958 GCA_964250825.1 uncultured Acidisphaera sp.
CCGACCGCCCGATGCGCGTGCGCGGGCTACGCGCCCGGGCGCGGGCCGACGTCGAAGCGCTCGACGGCGACACGCGCGCCATGCTCGAGGCCTACGCCCGGGGAGTGAACGCCTGGATTGGCGCGCGCGGCCGGCTCAGCGCCGCCGAGTTCGTGCTCTTCGGCGCGCCCGAGCCCTGGGCGCCGGTGGACAGCCTGCTGTGGGCCAAGACGATGGGGCTCTGGCTGTCGAGCAATTGGCGAACCGAGCTCGCGCGCCTGTCGCTGGCCGGCAAACTTTCCCCCCAACAGTTGGATGAGCTTTGGCCCCCCGAAGGCGGGGACGGCCATCCGGATGCTGCCGCCCACGCCGCCGCCGACCCGGGCTCGGCGGCTGCGGCGGCTGATCTCGCCGCCTTGCTGCCAACCTTCCCCGCCCCCTTCACGATGCCGGGGCGCGCGTCAAACGAATGGGCGGTCGATGGCCGCCATACGGCCACCGGCGCGCCGTTGCTAGCGGGCGACCCGCACCTGCAATTCGGCCTGCCGGGCATCTGGTACTTGGCGCGGATCGAGACGCCGTCGGGCGTGCTGGCCGGAGCGACCGCGCCCGGCGTGCCCTTCTTGGTGCTCGGCCACAACGGCCGCCTCGCCTGGC
>CAXUIE010000413.1:0-2953 GCA_964250825.1 uncultured Acidisphaera sp.
GGGGCGCTCGCCGAGGGCGACCCGCGCAGGCCGCGCGCGCTCGCCGCCGCGCGGGCGCATCTCGAGGCCGGCCTGCCGCATGTCAGCGGCGACTACATGGGCGAGCACTGGCTGGCGAGCTTCGCGCTGCTTGCGCTTGAGGCCGGCGATCAGGCCAGCGGCCGGATGCCGATGTAGTCGGCGCGGGGCGGATCTGCCGGGTCGATCAAAGCAATCAAGATTGACCGGCTATCGGCTCTCGGCAAGCTGCGCACGTCCACTGAGGATGCGTCGATGAAAGCCCATTTCGACAGTCTTGCCCGCTACAACGCCTGGGCCAACGCACGGCTCTACGAGGCCGCGGCCGGGCTGAGCGATGCCGAGTACCGCGCCGATCGCGGCGCGTTCTTCCGTTCGATGCACGGCACCCTCAACCACCTGCTCGTCACCGACAAAATCTGGATGCAAAGGATTACGGGGCAGGGGGACGCGCCCGGCCGGCTCGACGCGATCCTCCATGAGCATTTACCGGCGTTGCGCGAGGCGCGCGGCTCGGTAGATCGGCGCATTATCGACCATGTGTCCGCTTTGAGCGAGGCCGATTTTGCCGGCGTGATCCGCTACCGCCGCATTACAACACCGGACGTGTTCGAGCAGCCGCTGGCACCGGCATTCGCCCATTTGTTCAATCACCAGACCCATCATCGCGGTCAGGCGCACAGCATCCTGACCGGGCTAGGCAAGCCTAGCGTTGTGCGGGACCGGCTCGCCTACCAACGTCTTGCGGAGCGGGGTGAGGCGTGAGGCGTCGATGGGTGCGCAGCACGCCGACGAGGTATTCGTCGTCGGGGCGCTCCGAATGCTGGCAGCGGCGGTCGCCCAACGCCGAGCAGCGCCGCGCCGCTTTCCCCTGACGGGTCGCGACCGTGGAGAGAACAGGGGTGCGGCGAATGCGTGGTGGTGCGGTGTCGAAGACTAGGCCGAGGCCGCGCCGTCGATCGCGATCTCGGCGCCCGTGATGTACGCGCTGTCGTCCGACAGCAGGAACAGCACGAGCTGGGCCACCTCGTCCGCTGTGCCTTGGCGCCGCATCGGCACGAGCTCGAGGCGTTGCGCGTTTTCCTCAGGGGTGCGGACCTTCAGCATCTCCGTGTCGATCGGGCCGGGATGCACCGAGTTCACCCTGATCCCGCGCGCGGCGAGGTCGATCGCGGCCGATTTGGTCATCCCGCGCAAAGCCCACTTGGTCGCGCTATAGGCGAAAGCGCCCGGCGACCCTTGCAGCCCGGCGACGGACGAGATGTTGACGATGGAGCCGCCGCGCGCGCGCTCCATCGCCGGCACGACAGCCTTCATGCCGAGAAAACAGCCGAACTGGTTGATCCGCACGTGTTGCTCGTAAAGCGCGGCGTCGGTCTCCAGCAAGGTAGCGGGGCGATAAACGCCGGCGTTGTTGACCAGGCCATGGACCCCGCCGAGCCGTTCGGCGGCATCCACCATGCGCGCCCAATCGGCTTCCACGGTCACGTCCTGGCGCAGGAACAAGGCGGCGTCGCCGAGTTCGGCGGCGAGGCGCTGCCCTTCGGCTTCTAGGATATCGCCGAGCACCACGCGGGCGCCTTCCGCCGCCAGCATGCGCGCCTCGGCCGCCCCCTGTCCGCGCGCGCCGCCGCTGATCAGAATCACCTTGCCGTCAAAGCGTCCCATGAGTTGGTCCTCCCCGCCAACGAAACGCCGGATGGAAAATGCTCGTCAAGCTGATAGACCGTCGCCGGGCTGATCCCGTGCTTGCGGCACACGTCGGCTGTCTTCGCGCCAGACTCCTGGTCGCGCAAAACGCCGATGATCCGCTCCCTCGGTGAACCTGACTCTATTCGAAACTGGATCGCATTCAGGAGCTCAGGTCACGTGGTGTGTTACCCCCGCTCACACATACGTGAGCACCCGCAAACTTACTGCGGGCCCAGCCAGCGAAACACGATGGTTCTTTCCATAATATTCCTTCTGCGGCAATCAGCGCAGCGCTGCCCTAGAATACGCCCAGCGCCAACCCCGCCGCCAACGCGTTGCCGGCCTCAGCGCACCGTTCGAGTTCGCCCGGCGTGATGGTCTTGGGAGCCTTGATCGCGTCCGGCGTCTGGGCGTGGGTGCGAATGATGATCGGCTCCGCCACGGCCCGAAGCCGCCAGCCCGTCGCGATCCGGGCGATCTGACGCGCCGCGTTTTGGCCGTCGCTCCCGGCGCAGACCAGCGCAGCGTATGGGCGTCCGTTCACCCGGTCCAGCGCGCCATAGTACGCGCGGTCGAAGAAATCCTTCATCAAGCCGGCCATGGCAGCCAGGTTCTCGGGCGTCGCGAACAGGTATCCGTCGGCTTCCAGCACGTCTTGCGCTCCCGCCTGATCCGCCCGGAGCAATCGGGTTCGAACCTCCGGTTCGCGCGTCGCTCCCGCAGCGGCCGCCGCCGCCATTTGCCGGGTGCCGCCGGTGGCTGAATGGAACACGATCAGCAGCGTGCGCATCGCGGGCCGCGCGGACCGATTCCGGCTTGCCCGGGCGAAGTGCGAGGCGTTAAGCCCCGGTCATGCCCGACACGCCCGAGATAGAACTTCGCCGGCTGCTTCGCATCATGTCCGCGTTGCGCGACCCGGCAACCGGTTGCCCTTGGGACAAGACGCAAAGCTTCGCGACCATTGCGCCCTATACGATCGAGGAAGCCTACGAGGTGGCCGACGCTATCGCCCGGCAGGATTTCGCGGCCTTGCCCGACGAACTCGGCGACCTGTTGTTCCAGGTCGTCTACCATGCGCAACTTGCCGAAGAAGCCTGCTTGTTCGGGTTTGCCGATGTCGCCAGCGCGATCAGCGACAAGATGGTGCGGCGCCATCCTCACGTATTCGAAGACGAGGCGACGACCGAAGCCGCGCCCGTTGCGTGGGAGGTGCAGAAGGAAGCGGAGCGCGTCGGGCGAGAGG
>CAXUIE010000414.1:0-2952 GCA_964250825.1 uncultured Acidisphaera sp.
CGACCGCACCGACATCCTGACGGTGTGGAGGATTTCCACCACCATCAGCGCGAACAGCAACCGGTCCACGGCGGTGATGATGCCCTCGACGGCGGGCCACTGGCCGAGCGCGCTCCAGGTGGCCGCCGCCGCGCTGCCGAGAGCAAGAACCGCGGCGATCGCCAGAATCGCCCCGAGTGCGATGTAGATGAAGTGCTCGACCCCGAGAAAGGCGGTGGTCGTCACCCGCATCATCGGCATCTGTTCGGAGCCGTCACGCACGGCGTCATTCTCCCCGGGAGCATCTGCCGCGCGCCGACCCTAACGGCGGTCGCCAGTGCGTGTCCAGGAAGGCGCGCGCCAGGGCGATCATGGGCCACGCCGCCTTGGGGGAAGGAAGCGACGCGCTTTGCTGCGATGCGCAACAAGGCAGTAGGGTCGGGGAAATGCGGCCAGCACGCCGCCCTCGCACACTGGATGGAACCCGATGAGCGAACAACGCCAACTCCGATTGGGCGCTTTCATGCGCCCGGTCAGCATCCACACCGCGGCCTGGCGCTATCCCGGGGCCTACCCGGACGCCAACTTCAATTGGCCGCACCTCAAGCGCTTCGCCCAAACCCTGGAGCGGGGCAAGTTCGACGCCTTCTTCATGGCCGACCACCTCGCCGTGCTGAACATGCCGGTGAACGCGCTGATGCGCAGCGCCACCGTCACCTCGTTCGACCCGCCGACCCTGCTGCCCGCGCTCGCCGTCGTCACCGAGCGGCTCGGCCTGATCGCAACCGCCTCCACAACGTTCGACGAGCCGTATCATGTCGCCCGCCGGTTCGCCTCGCTCGACCATTTGAGCGGCGGGCGGGCGGGCTGGAACGTCGTCACCACGTCCAACCCCGACGCCGCGCTCAACTTTGGCCTCAATGAGCACGTCGAGCACGACGAGCGATACCGGCGCGGGCGCGAGTTCTTCGACGTCGTGACGGGGCTTTGGGATAGCTGGGCGGACGACGCCTTCATCCGCGACGTCGACAGCGGGATCTATCTCGATCCCCAGCGTCTGCACGTGCTGAACCACAAGGGGAGATACTTTTCGGTCCGCGGCCCGCTCAACGTCGCCCGCCCTGTTCAAGGCTGGCCGGTGGTGGTGCAGGCGGGCGCGTCGGACGCCGGCCGGCAGGTCGCCGCCGAGATCGCCGAGATGATCTTCGCCTCCGCCCGCACCCTCGACGAGGGGCGCGAATACTGCGCCGACATCCGCGCGCGGATGCGCGGCGCCGGGCGCAACCCCGACCACATGAAGATCTTGCCCGGCTGTCTCGTCACGGTCGGCGACACGGTGGAGGAAGCGCGCGCCAAGCGGGCCAAGCTCGACAGCCTGGTGCATCCCGATAGCGGCATCGCGTCGCTTTCCATCGCCCTCGGCCACGACGTCTCGGGCTTTGACCTCCATGCCCCGCTGCCCGAGCTGCCACCCACCAACCAAAGCCAGGGCGGCAGCGAACGGCTGAAGGCGCTGGCCCGGCGCGACAACCTCACCGTGGGCCAATTGGCGCAGATGATGGGCGGCTATGGTGGGCTGTCGATGACCGGCACGCCGAAAACGGTCGCCGACACCATGCAGGAATGGCTGGAATCCGACGCCTGCGACGGGTTCAACGTCATGTTCCCCTATCTGCCGATGGGGCTCGACGACTTCGTCGACCGCGTGGTGCCCGAGCTGCAACGCCGGGGCATCTTCCGCCGCGAGTACGAGGGGCGAACGTTGCGGGAGAACCTGGGGCTGCCGTGGATCCCGAACCGCTTCTTCCCCGAGCCGCGGCGATGAACCGAACGCCGTTCATCGACCATCTTTGGGTGGCGATGACGGCGCTGGTCGTGTTCCATCACGCGGCGATCACCTATGGAGCCACCGGCGGCTGGTACCTGTACCAGGCTCCGCGCGGGTCGAGCCCCTCGCTGACCTTGTTCGTCACGGTCAACCAAGCCTTCTTCATGGGCGTCCTCTTCCTGATCGCGGGCTACTTCACCCCGGGCTCGTTCGAGCGGAAGGGTGCCCGACGGTTCGCGGCGGATCGGCTGCTTCGGCTCGGGCTGCCGCTGCTCGCCTTCGGCTTCGTGCTCGACCCGTTCACCGTGGCACTCGCCCGGGCGCACAACCCGAATGCGTTGCTCGGATATTGGCAATGGATGATGGCGCGGGGCTGGTTCTCGAGCGGGCCGCTATGGTTCGCCGAAGCGCTGCTGCTGTTCACCGCGGCTTTCGTCGTCTGGCGAATCGGGCGACAACCCGCTCAGCTTGAGCGCCGGTTGCCACGCCATCGCGCAATCCTGATCTCCGCTATCGGCGTCGGCGCGGCGGCGTTCGCGCTCCGGCTCGTCTTTCCGGTCGGAGCCACCTTCGCGAACCTGCAATTCGGCTATTTCGGTTCATACGCCTTCCTGTTCGCAGTCGGGGTGGTGGCGGCGCGCGGACGATGGCTGGAGCGGGTCACGGGACGGTTTGCGCGGCCTTGGCTGCTTGTCTCCGCTTTGGCATTGCTCGGCTTGCTCGTGTTCGCCCATTTCGCGGGCGCGAACGGCTACGCCGGAGGCTGGTCGGTCAAGGCGGTGGTTTACGCGTTCTTCGAACCGTTCTTCGCCTGGGGCGTGATCCTCGGACTGCTATGGCTGTTCCGCGTACGGTTGAATACGTCGACGCGCTTGGGCCGGTTCCTGTCCGCCCGGGCCTACGCCGTTTACGTGATCCACCCGCCTTTCCTGGTCGGGATCGCGCTGTTGCTCGACAAATGGGACGAGCCGGGGCCGCTGATGGCGGCGTTGACCGGCACGGCGGCGATCTGCGCCAGCCTACTCGCCGGTAGCGCGATCCTCCTGCTGCCCAGTGCGCGGCGCGTGCTGTAAGCGATCGCGTCAATCCGACTATGGATTAGGCGCGATGGTCGAGGCCGATATCTAACACGGTCACGCTGTGGG
>CAXUIE010000415.1:0-2937 GCA_964250825.1 uncultured Acidisphaera sp.
CCCCCCCCCCGCTAACCCCCCCCCCCCCCCGCTCCCCCCCCCCCCGCCGCCCCCCGCCCCTGGGGGGGGCGGTCCGAGGGGAGAACCGGCTCGAAACGGGCGAACGTGCCGCCGCCGGCGCCGATCAGGGTTGCGGCCGCTAGGCTGTGCCGGCGCGTGGGATCGGCGTTGGCCACCACCAGCATCGGCCGGCGGCTCCGTCGTCCATCCTCGCGCAGCACGGCGATGCAGTCGGACCCGGCGCCCGAGATCAGGGTGGGCGCGCCGGCCGCGCCGAGCGCGGGCTCGGCCGCGCGCGTCCGGTTCAGCGCGGCAACCCGCGCCGAGAGGTCGAACGCCGCGCCCTCACGCAAGGCGGCGAAATCCTCCGGGCCGTCCGTCGCCGGATGCATCGGCCGGGCCGCGCCGAACTCAAAGCCCATCGGCATCATCCAGCCCGCGCCAACAGCGGCGGCGAACCCCAGCGCGCGCTGGTAGACCGCCCTGAGCAACGCCGGGTCATGCACCTGCGTGGCCAACCGCGCGTCGAACGGCGCCTCGGGCGCGGCGATCACCGGGGCGATCCGGCTCAGCTCCGCGAACTCGGTCCAGAACCACTCCGCGCGAAAATCCCACCAGGGAAGCGAGCCGAACAGAAAGTCGAATCCTGCCTCGGCCAACGCGGCCCGCGACCCGCCCGGCGCGGAGCCGAGATAAATCGCCTCGCCCCCTTGATCGTGCCGAGCCGCGCCAATGATGGACGCGAGATCAACCGGAGACAGCCCGCCCGGCGGCAGGATGCGGAACCCACCTACTCCGGCGCGCACCCAGCGGGCGAGCTGCGCGGCCCACCAGGCCGAGACGCCCGTCGCGCCGGCCCGCAGCGTGGCGGCTTCGAAGTTGCCGCCGGAACCGCGCGGATCGAGGGCTGAAGCGTTGTCCGATGTCGCGAACAGGTCGGGGTGGCGCGCCGCTTCCGGCGAACGGGCCGCGACCTGGTCGAGCACCACGTCCAGCAGCAAGGTGAGGCCGTTCTTGGCGCAGGCGGTCGACACCGTCCGGAGCGCCTCGTCGGCGTCGCCCTCCCAGTCCAGCCGGGCATCGATGCGACGGTAGTCGGCGGGCAGGAACAGATCGCCGCCCGGGCCGGTGGCGAAGGGAGGGGCGACGAGCACGTGATCGAAGCCGAGCCGCCCGATTTCGGCCAGCAGCGGGGGCCACTCCACGATCGGGCCAGCCAGCAAGGGGTGCAGATAATAAATGCGCGGCCCCGCCGCGGGCGGTCCAGGCGCACCCGCCGGCGACCGCGTTTCGGGTTCCGCAACCTGCTGCTCAATGTCCAAAATCGCCCCGCGCGCGCCGTTCGACGTTTCTCAAGATCGCGCGGGCGTTGCATCGGTTCCGTGCGTTGCCCGCCGTCGCGACCCCCTTCTGCCGACCGCGCCGGCAGGTCAGTCGAGCTGAACCCCGCCTGTCACGGCCTGGAACGTCGCCACGGCCAAGGTCAGTGGCTCGAACGGCTTGGTGATGACGAACGCCGGCTCGACCTCCTCGCCTGTCAGCAGCCGCTCGGGATACGCGGTCACGAAAATGACGGGCACCGGGTGGATTTTCTGTATCCGGGCGACCGCGTTCGCCCCGTCGCCGCCCAAACCCAGGTTGATGTCGGCCAGGATGAGCCCAGGCCGGCTCCTAACGGCAATCTCGACCGCGTCCCGCTCGGTCGCGGCGGTCCCGACCACGCGGTGGCCGCAGCTTTGCACGAGCTCCTCGATATCCATTGCGATGATCGGCTCATCTTCTATGATGAGAACATCTGTGGCGGCGGCCGCGCGCAGCTTCTCGCGGGCATCCGCCAGGGCGATCCGGGCGTCGTCGGCGGGAAGTGCGACCACCGGCGCCGCCTGCTCCACTGACATCTCCTCGAGCGAGGTAAGAAGGAGAAGCTCTCGCTGCTTGCTCGTCAATCCGCCGCCCCGACTCGGAGAAACGCCGGCGCTCTCGAAGCGGCGGGTCACGCAGGTGTAGAGAGCGCACCGCGTGTCCGAGGGAAGCCTGTCCTTGCCGAGGATCTCCTTGAGACTGTCGGCGACCAGGACGTCGCCGCGCCCCTGGCTGCCGCTCAGCGCCCGCGCATAGCGGCGCGCATAAGGCAAGGCTCGCAAGAGATTGTCGCGTGTCGGCGCCGTCATCGACCCGAACCCTCTTGCGTGGAGCCGGCCGGCGCCAGACTTTTGCTGGCCATATGAATTGTGTTCCCTTTCCCGAGCCGTCGCGGGTAGCGCCCCTGCCGCGCCAGCAGATGACGGCCTTGCTGCCCGAACTGCGCGGCTTCGCTCGCTTCCTGGTGCGGGACCGGTCGGAAGCCGACGACCTGGTTCAGGAAGGCTTGCTGCGCGCGCTCGCCGCCATAGAGCAATTTCAGCCGGACACCAACATGAAGGCTTGGCTGTTCACGATTCTCCGAAACACCTTTTACGAGCAAAGCCGCCGACGACGAACTGAGCGCAGCCTGCTCGAGCGGACTGGGATGCCTGAAGGGTCCCAGAGCGCCACCCAGGACAGCCGCGCCGCGCTGTCCGACCTCGCGCGGCAAATCTGGCGTTTGCCGCCGTTGCTGCGCGAGGCCATCGTCCTGGTCGGCGCCCAGGAACTGACATACGAGGAAGCGGCGGGGATTTGCGCAGTGCCGGTCGGCACCGTCAAGGCGCGGGTGTCTCGTGCGCGGGCACAACTCAAGCAACTGGTTGATCATGTCTCCCCGGAGCATGACAGGTCAGGCGAAACCTCCGGCGCATGAACGCACGGTTTATGGAATAAACCTACGATGCTGCCGTGCTTGCGCAATGTGGCGCAATTTGCCTCGCGCATTCGTGAGGCAACCGATGCAACGGACAGCTTGCCCGGTTCATTGTTGGGTTATCTCGCCACCGTGCGAGCCGGACCGACGACCAGGAG
>CAXUIE010000416.1:0-1231 GCA_964250825.1 uncultured Acidisphaera sp.
GTTGCGCAGGGCCAGCGAGCCGCCTGCGCGCCCGATCGCCCGCCGCGCCAAGCTCAGCCCGAGGCCGACGTCGCCGGTGCGGCGATTGCGCGAGCCGTCGAGGTGCTCGAAGGCCAGGAACACCCGATCGAGATCAGTTTCGGGGATGCCCGGGCCGTCATCGTCGACACGCACAGAAACGCCGTCCTGTAGAACCGCCAAACTCACGCGGGCGACGCCATAGGTCAGCGCGTTGTCGACCAGGTTGGCAAAGGCGCGAGTGATCGCGAGCGGACGCAGCGGCACATCGACATGACGCGGCCCCGAGAAGCTTGCGCGCCGGCCCGAAGCCTGGGCGTCGCTGACCAAGGTCATCAGCAGCGCCGCGAGATCCGTCACGCGCGCCGCGTGGCGTCGTTGCGAAGGCGCGACGGGAGGCGTGACCGAACGCGCTTTGCGACGCGTAGCCGACGCTCGAAGCCACGTGCGCTACGTTGTCCACCTCTCGACCAAGCATCGCGCGAGCACGCACCAGCCGCCAGGGGAAGGCGAGCGACCAGTCGCCCACAGCCTCAAGCGGCGCCGAGCGGGCGATGCGCGCATCGAGCATGGCGAGCACGTCGGATAGTGGGGCGAGCACGGGTTGGACGATCGCGACGAATTCATTGCGCGCTGAGCATAGGTTATGTCCCGAAAGCGCTCAACCTTCATCCCGGAGGAGCATGAGATGAGCGAGATGAATTCGGTTGTCGTGATCACGGGTGCGAGCAGCGGTATCGGGCGGGCGACCGCGCGGCTGCTTGCCACTCGCGGCTACGCGGTGGTGCTTGGCGCCCGACGCGAGGATGTTCTCGCCGCGTTGGCGTCGGAGTTGAACGACGCGGGCGGGCGGGCGGCGTATCGCGCCACCGACGTCACCCGGCGTGCCGATCTCGAAGCGCTGGTGGCGCACGCGGTCGAACGCTTCGGCCGGCGCGACGCGAGCGTCAACAACGCCGGGATCGGCCCGATTTCCCGCTTCGACGCGCTGCGCGTCGAGGACTGGGACGCGATGATCGACGTCAACCTGCGCGGCACCCTCTACGGCATCGCCGCCGCTTTGCCGGTGTTCGCGCGACAGGGCCGTGGCCACGTCATCAACGTGGTCTCTACTGCCGGCCTCAAGATCCTGCCGACGATGGGCGTCTACGCAGACACCAAGAACGCCGTAAGAAAAAAAAAAGAGGCGCTGCGCCAGGAGGCCGGGCCGCAC
>CAXUIE010000416.1:1241-2932 GCA_964250825.1 uncultured Acidisphaera sp.
GCGCGTAACCGAGGTGTCGCCGGGCGCGATCGCCACGGATTTTGTGAGTTCCATGACCGACGAGGCGGCCAAGGCCGCGGTCGAGAAACGTTTGGGAGGGATCGCAATTCCGCCGGACGCCATCGCGCGCGGCATCCTTTTCGCGCTCGAGCAGCCGCCCGAAGTGGATGTCGGCAGCATCGTCATCCGGCCGACCGCGCAGGACTGAGCGGCCAGCTTGTGCGACATGCCCGCGATCAAACGGATCTTCCGAAGTAGGTGGCCTGACTGGAGCGACGTTCCTGTCGAGACCGTGATCGAGATTGCAGGCCAGCATTACTACGAGGATGTGACGCAGGAAGAGCTCTCACAACGCTTTTCGATATCGCGCGCGAAGGTCAGCCGGCTACTCAAGCGCGCGTGGGAAGAAGGGCTCGTCGATCCGCGTACACCAGCATCGCGGCGTCCAAAAACGATCTCGAGCAGGAGTTCGTCACCCGGTTTGGCATCGAGAGGCTGCTCGTCTCGATCGATCAGCGAAGCCCCGATGCGCAACGCATGGCGGTCACAGGTCTGGTCGCGAGCCAGCTTACTCAGCAGCTCACCGACGGCATGACGGTCGCTGTCGGCATGGGCCGCAACGTCTCGGCGGTCGCCGACTGCGTCACCGCCGGATCGTTGCGGCGCGATGTCACCTTTGTTTGCGCGATCGGCGGGTCGGTGCGGGCGGGCGAGCACATGAACCCCGATCACATCTGCCGCCGTTTGGCGACTGCCCCTGCCGCCGCGACCGCCTCCGTCGCCTTTCCGATGATGGTCAACGCCGCCAGCAAGTTCGGCGTGAACCCCTCACGCGGCGGCGGCGGCATGGGTTTCCACCGGCGCGCAGGTGCAAACGAGGTTGCGGTCCCCGTACGCGTTGTCCACGCGGGCCACCGGTGGCCAGTACTTCGCGGCCGCCACCGAGGGCAGCGGAAACGCCGCCCGCTCGCGCGAATAGGCGTGCGGCCACGTCTCCGCCGCCACGGCCTCGGCCGTGTGCGGGGCGCCCGTGAGTGGGTTGTCGGCACGGTCGAGCCGGCCCGCCTCGATGTCGGCGATCTCCCGGCGAATCGCGATCATCGCGTCACAGAACCGGTCGATCTCGGCGCGGCTCTCGCTTTCCGTGGGCTCGATCATCAGGGTGCCCGCGACGGGCCAGGACATGGTGGGCGCATGATAGCCGTAATCCTGCAAGCGCTTGGCGATGTCCTCCACCTCGACACCCGCGCCCTGCCGGAACGCGCGGCAATCGATGATGCACTCGTGCGCCACCATCCCGTCCGGCCCCGCATACAGGACCGGATAGTGCGGGCGAAGCCGGGCCGCGACGTAGTTGGCATTAAGGATCGCCACTTCCGACGCGCGGGCGAGCCCCGCCGCGCCCATCATGCGGATGTAAGCGTAGGAGATCGGCAGGATCAGCGCGCTGCCGAACGGCGCCGCCGCCACCGGGCCGACGCCGGTCGGCGGCCCCGCGTCCGCGCGCAGCAGATGGTTCGGCAAGTACGGCGCCAGATGCGCGGCGACGCCGATCGGGCCGACTCCGGGACCGCCGCCGCCGTGCGGAATGCAGAAGGTCTTGTGCAGGTTGAGGTGGCAGACATCGGCCCCGATCGCCGCCGGGCTGGTCAGGCCGACCTGCGCGTTCATGTTGGCGCCGTCCATGTACA
>CAXUIE010000417.1:0-2929 GCA_964250825.1 uncultured Acidisphaera sp.
CCGGAAACGCGGCCGGCACGGTAGGTTAGGGGCGCACGGGGGTGGACGGAAGGGTGGTCAGGCGCCCCCCCAGTTCATCGTGAGCCCGCCGTCCATCGTCCAAGTCTGCCCGGTCACATAGTCCGCCGCGTCGGAAGCGAGGAACAATGCCAGCCCGGCAATCTCCTCCGGGCGGCCCGGCCGACCCCAGGGGATCGCCTCCATGCTTTTGGCGCGGGCATCGGGATCGTCCATGCGCTTCTGTGTCATCGGCGTTTCGATCAACCCGGGCGCGATCGCATTGACGTTGATGCGCTGCTCGGCCAGCTCGCGCGACAGGCTGCGCACCAGCGAGTTGACGCCCGCCTTGGCCATCCCGTAGGGCGCGCTGCCCGGCGTCGGAAGATGGCCCGCAACGGACCCGGTGAAGATCAGCCGCCCCTTTCCGCCCGCCGCCTCGCGCTGCCGTATGAAGGCGCGGGCGCAATACAGCGGCCCAATCAGGTCGGCGCGCAGCACCTCCATCAGCTTGTCGTCCTGCATCTCGGCGACCGGCATTCCGCTCATTCCGGTGCCCGCGTTGGCGATCAGCAGGTCGGGAGCGCCAAGCGCCTTGGCCGCGTCATCGAACAGGCTCTGCACCGACGCCGGATCGCCCACGTCCGCCTGAGAGACGAACGCGCGGCGGCCCGCCGCCTCGACCCGGCGCTTGGTTTCCGCGGCACCCGCCTGATCTGTAAGATAGCTAATGGCGACGTCCGCCCCCTCTTGCGCGAACAGCTCCGCCGTCGCCTGGCCGATGCCGCTATCCGCGCCAGTGATGATCGCGATCTTGCCCCGTAGCTTCACCGTCGCTCTCCCTTTGCTCGCTTGAGGGAGAGCGCGGCACCGGGGGCGAGTTCCCGCCGCCAGCGCTCCTCTCGGGCTCGTGCGAGGCCGCGCCGCGCACGGCACGGCGCATTTGACCGGCCTTACCGCTCTGCCTAGGTTCGCGCGACGCCCCGATGGAACCACCCAACCCGCCACGCGGAACCGGTCGCGGCACCGGGCTGCCCGCTTCGCTCGACGCGCGCTCGGCGGCGGTGTTGCGCGAAATCGTCGAGCAGTACGTCGAAACCGGCGAGCCGGTCGGCCGCCGCCCGCTGTGGCGCCGGCGGGCGCCCCCCCACGCCCCCCCCCCCCCCCGCGGGCGCCCCCCCCCACTCTCGCCGGCGACCATCCGCAACGTGATGGCCGATCTCACGGAGGCGGGACTGCTGTTCTCGCCGCACACCTCTGCCGGCCGGCTGCCGACCGACCAGGGCTTGCGGCTGTTTGTCGACGGCCTTCTGCAATTCGGCGAGCTCGGCGAGGAAGAGCGCGAGACGATCGCCTCGGCACTCGCCGCCGGTGGGCGCAGCCTCGAGGACATGCTGGCCGAGGCGAGCCTGATGCTGTCCGGGCTGTCCTCGGCGGCGGGGCTGGTGCTGGCGCCGAAATCGGAGGGAGCGATACGCCACATCGAGTTCGTCCCGCTCGGTCCGGGGCGGGCGATGGTCGTGCTGGTCAACGCGGACGGCCACGTCGAGAACCGCGTCATCGCGATCCCGCCGGGCCTGCCTCCCTCGGCCTTGCAACGGGCCGGGAACTATCTCAACGCGCGGCTGTCCGGACGGCCGCTGGCCGAACTCCGCCGGATCGTGGGCGAGGAGATGGCCGCCGACCGAACCCAGCTCGATGAACTCTCGGCCCAGGTCGTGGAAGCGGGGCTCGCCACGTGGACGGGCGAGGGACGCGGCGGCAGCCTCATCGTGCGCGGCCAGGCGAGGCTGCTGTCGGACGTGACCCAGATCGAGCGACTGGCCGCGATCCAGGCCCTTTTCGAGCGGCTCGAAACGCAGGAAACCATGCTGCGCTTGCTCGAGCTTGCCGAGCAATCGGATGGCGTCCGCATCTTCATCGGCTCCGAAAGCGGCCTGTTCGGCACCACCGGCGTGTCGATGGTGGTCGCTCCCGCGCGCGGCGAAGGCGGGCGGATCGTCGGCGCGATCGGCGTGATCGGTCCGACCCGCATCAACTACGGGCGCGTGATCCCCGTGGTGGACTACACGGCCCGCGTCATCGGACGGCTGCTCGGATAGCCGGTCCGGCTTACGTGAGGTGTTGCGCGAGGTGTTTGTTCATCTCGAACATCGTCACCTTGTCCTTGCCGAACACCTTGCGCAGCTTGTCGTCGGCGACGATCTCGCGGCGGTTCTCCGGGTTTTGCAGGTTATTCTCCCGGATGTACGCCCAGACCTTGCTGACCACCTCGCCGCGTGGGAGCTTCCCCGAGCCGACGATCTCGGCCAAATCCTCGGACGGCTGCAGCGGCTTCTGCAACGCGTTGGGCGCGTCACCGCTCTTAGGCGGCTTCACGCCCTTCGCCGTCGCGGTGGCCGATTTGGCGGCTGGCTTAGCTTTGCTCGAAGGCTTGGTCGCCATGTTAGCTGGTCCTGATTCAATGGGTGACTATTCTCGATACAACACTCGCGCGATTCTCGCAGCGAAACTTGACCGGGCAAGGGCCCGGCTTTCGCGAAAACTCACGACGATGCCGTCACCGACGACCCGGCGGCATTGCGCCGCCGTATCCGCCACGCAACAGGTCATGCAGTTGCGTTAAGCTGTCGAGCACCCTCCCGCATAGCCCGCGGATTTCCTCGGTCGGCGTCTGCATGTCCGGCACCATGATCGTCGGCATCCCGGCGGCATGGGCCGCCCGCACGCCATTGTGCGAGTCCTCGACGGCTACGCAGTTGCGCGGATCGACCCCAAGCAGGTGCGCTGCGCGCAGGTAGGTGTCGGGGTGCGGCTTGCCCCGAGCAACGTCGGTCCGCGAGACGATCACGGGAAAGAACTCGATCAACCCCGCGAGTGTCAGGTGCCCGATGGCTTCCGGGCGGGGCGTCGAGGTGGCGACCGCCGTCGG
>CAXUIE010000418.1:0-2928 GCA_964250825.1 uncultured Acidisphaera sp.
GTCCAGATCGGCGCACTCAAAGAAATTCTCAATCCCGTTCATCACGTCGTGCAGCCGCACGAGATCAAGACCGTTCCCCGGCAAAACAGGCGTGCTACCGTTCCAGTTCCGGGCGTAGCGGAACGCGGTCGAGCTGGCGTCAACACCGGCAATTTCGATAATGCACTCGCCAACAGCGACGGCGGCAGGGTCCGATCCGTTGTTGCCGAACACCTTGGCAACCAGCAGAAACAGTTCCCACAACTCGGGAAGCTTGTGGCTCTTTGTGCCAAGCGCCACTCCAGCAAAAGTGCCGTGCTCCTCCACGATCGCCTTGAGCGCCAATTCGATGTAGTGGCGATAGTTGAAGAGAGCCGGAAAGACCAAGCTGTCCCGGTCATAGCGTTCCGTCAGCGCAACCTGCACCAGGACATCACCGGCCCGTTTGTAGCCGCGCAGCAGGCGGAAGCTTCGCTCGTCAGCACCTTCAGCCAAGAACGTGTCGCGGCCCGGCGAGAGCAGCCGATCCCCGGCTTCTGGCCAACGCTCCGTGAAACGCTCAAAGACGGCGGAACCATAGGTCTGATCGTCAGCCAACCAGTTGCTCCTTCGCGGTCGCATCGGCAGCAGAGCGAGCCTCCCAGGTTGCGATGAGGAACGTTGCCATCGTGCCGGCGAGATTGACCGCCAGCTCCGCATGGCGGGTCTGGGGCTTGGCGCGCTTCGGGCCTTGGCTATGGGCGTCCCCAAGCTTGTTGCGTATGGCGCCGAGTGACTCCACGATCGATTGGCAGCTCCCGAGTATCTGCTTGAACACCTGTTCGGTGTGGTCGTCCGGCGCGAGTTTCAGAATCTTCGCCAGACTTCGATAGAGTGCCGGCAGGTCGTCCTCGTCTTTGAAGTCCTTGCCGGCCTCGTGGATGATCCACTTGCAGGTATCTTCCAGGATAGTGCGGGCAAGTGTGATTGCCGCCCGAGGGTCAGTGGACCGTCGCTTCAACGCCTCCTGCCAGCGCGCATGGATCTCGGTCGGATTGAACGCGGCAAGCGCCCTCCCGATGTCATCGTCGGCGGGGGTCGTTCCGTCGGTCACGTCCCGCACTGCGAAGCGCGGGCTCCCAGAGACGCGCCCAACCTCCTTGAGCGAGAAGCCATCGGCCGTCAGGTGGCGATTGATGCGCGCCGCGAGGTCGTATTGGTCTGGAGCTTCCCGGGTGAGGGGATCAGTCAGGACCTCCAGGAAGCGGAAGAACTGTCCCTGGGAGCAGCGATAAACGTCGAGGCCTTCCAGAACGTCACGCGTGTCCATGTCGTCGTTCATGAAGAGGTACCGGGTCAGGTGCCCACGCATACGCTGCTCCATGCTGCCTTGCGGCGCCGGCAGCTCGTCGAGGGGCCAGACCTTTCCTAGAAACTCCATGGCGGGCAACGTGCCCGAGAGCGGGATGCCGTCGAGAGCAGCAACAATGCGTCGCCGGGTCAGCTCCGTGACCAGGTGCTGGCCGCGTTCGTCGATCTTGGCCAGCACCTCGCCGAGGGGGTAGCTTGGCATGTCGGCCTGCACCGCTCTTGCGAGGTCCAGGACCTGAGCAGACCTGAGTTCCTTCGTGCGATTGCTGACGTACGTGAACTTGCTCCTGTAAGCCTCCTCGTCCGTGCCGTCGGCAAGGCCAAAGCGGCGGCAGACTGCCGGGACATTGTAGGCCTTTTCCCCTGCAATGGCTGATGCCACCAGGTCGCGAAGCGCCTTTGCCGTCTGCGGTGTCAGTGCGGCCGTCATGCGTCAACCCACCTACGGCCAGGTCGCGAGCTGGCGGAAGAAGTCGAGGTGCGGCTTCAGTTCGGGAATGATCTTGCGGTTCGGCAAATCCAGACCGGCGAGCTGCAGCCCGCGACCGCGCGCCAACTTCATCGCCGGGATCAGATCGGTGTCGCCCGTCAGCAAGACGATCAAGTCGGCTGCCCGGCTCTCCGTCATGGTGACGATGTCGAGGCCGATCCGCAGATCGACGCCTTTCTGCTCCCACTTGGCCTGGAAGTCGGCGTCCGTCAGGGCGACGGATGGCACACCCGGCTTGAGGCTGCTGGACCGGCGTTCCCAGCCCCGGAACTTCAGGATGCCGCGGCGCACCGCAACCAACTCCTCGCGGGCCAGGTCGGACAGGAACGGGTTGCCGCCAGGATAGCTCTTGATGCCACCGGACACGGGCAGCTTCACCGAACCGGCGAACTGCTCACAGTCGTAGTAGAGGATGCGGAACAGCGTCTCGGCCGACTGAACGCACGCTTTGGCGACCTTGACCACCAGCTCCGGCGTGTAAGGCTTTTTGGCTGACTTGGCGCAGGCCCGAAGGTGCCCGCCGTCGATGAACACAGCTACTTTGGTCATCAACGGATCATAGCGCCAGAAACGAAAGACCCCCAGAGCTTGCGCTACCGGGGGTCGGGTGCCCGCCTACGGGCGTTGCGGAATGACTGGATATATACTCGGTCCCGATCGCAGTTTCAATGCGATTCGAGCGGCCTTCTTGCATGGGTAAGTCGGGTGGGCATCTGCCCTTCGGGACCGCGCTGGCTGGTAGGCGCCGTCTCGGCCCTGACGGACGCTCATCGCTGACGCGGGTCATCGTCGCGGACGCGTCGTAGAGGAAAGCTCCGCCGCAGCCCGTCCGGGTCGTTAGGTGACTGAGGGTGTAAGATGTTGCCCTGACAAACGAAAGGCCCCGGTCTTCACCGAGGCCCAACGCGACCGAGCATTCCCGATCCACTTGCAGAGCAAGTGGACTTTCGAGTGTCCGAAGTCAAGAAAAACAAGGCCGGACAGACCATCGGGGCGTCTCCCCCGCGTGGCGGGGGCCGCGTGCTACTCGCTTCGCTCCCCGAGCCGCCCAAGAGCGTCTCGGCCCTTCGGGTGACGCCCGCTGACGCGGCGTTCCGGCGCCGGACGGC
>CAXUIE010000419.1:0-2909 GCA_964250825.1 uncultured Acidisphaera sp.
CCGCGCCCCCCCCCCCCCCCCCCCCGCCCGCCTCGCCGGAGGTCGTTGATGGCGACTTCAAGGGCCGCGCCGTTCTCGGGGTCAAGCTGTCGCCCGCGTGCCCGGGGAGCAGCATCGGCACGGTCGAGATCGGCGACCAGAAGCTTTATTTCGCCTATCAGCCTGACACGCTGTTCGTGGCGGCGATCCAGCCGGACGGGAGCTTTCACGCCGCGAGCGGCCCCTCCCTGCTCGACGGCAGCGTCGCGGGGGACCGGCTGTTCTTCACCGTGCGGACATATGTATGTTCGTCCGTCTACGAACTGCGCCGCTCGCTTTGAGGCGCCGTTCGGTCAATCAGGAAAGCCGGCCAGCGCGCGAACGTCCGCTGGCGATCGCCCGGCGCGCCGCAAATCGTCGAGCGTCGCGGCGCGATCGCGTTTGGCGAGGCGTCGCCCGCCGGCGTCGGTCAGCAAAGGATGGTGCGCGTAGCACGGGACAGGCCAACCCATCACCGCTTGCAGCAAGCGCTGCAGGTCCGTTGCCGGCTTGAGGTCGAGCCCCCGCGTCACCAAGGTCACGCCTTGGCGGGCGTCGTCGTGCGTGACGCAAAGATGGTAGCTCGCCGCCACCTCCTTGCGCGCCAGCACGACGTCGCCAAAGCGCGCCGGCGCGCATGAGATCCGCCCCTCGCCTTCCTCGACGTAGGAGAGCCGATCCGCTTCCGACCCTGCCTGGGCCTGGCCGGCCAGCGCCGCCGCGATATCCAGGCGCAGGGCGTAGGGCGTGCCGCCCGCCAAGCGCCGGGCCCGCTCGGAGGACGAAAGCCGCCGGCACGTGCCGGGATAGGGCGGCTCGTCGTTGGGCGTGTGCGGCGCCCCAGCGGCCCCGGCGATCTCGCGGAGGATGTCGGCGCGGGTGCAAAAGCACGGATACAGCAACGACCGCCGTTGAAGGCTGTCGAGCGCGCGCCGGTATTCGCCCATGTGGCGGGATTGCACGCGCACCGGCCCGTCCCAATCGAGCCCGAGCCAGGCCAGATCAGCCTCGATCGCGGCGGCGTATTCCGGATGGCTCCGACCGGGGTCGATGTCCTCCAATCGCAGCAGAAATCGCCCGCCCGCCGCGCGTGCCCGCCGCCAGGCGAACAGCGCGGCATGGGCGTGCCCAAGGTGGAGCCGGCCGGTCGGGCTCGGCGCGAAGCGCGTGACGACCGTCATGGCCGCAGGCGGCGTTCGGGCCGACGCGGCGGGCCACAATGCGCCCGGCGTCCGGCGTGACAGGCTGGTGAATTCGGCTGCGTCATCGCGGTTGCACGACTTGCGACGCTGATCGCGTTCTGCAATAAACGCGCCGTTTCGGCGGCGCACAACACGTGGTGGCTGGCGATCGAACCGGCCCCGCTCCTGCGCTCCCGCACGGAAGGAGCGGCGCTTGCCTGACGGCGGTCAACTTTTTCCCGCGCTCGTATTGAACGCGGATTTCCGGCCGCTCTCGTATTTTCCGCTTTCCCTGTGGTCCTGGCAGGATGCGGTCAAGGCCGTGTTCCTGGATCGGGTCTCGGTGCTGAGCGAGTACGAGATAGAAGTGCGCTCGCCCAGCCACTCCATGCGGCTGCCAAGCGTGATCGCGCTGAAGGACTACATCCCGTCGGCTCGGCGGCCGGCGTTCACGCGCTTCAACGTGTTCCTGCGCGATGGTTTCGCCTGCCAGTATTGCAATGAACGGCACCCCGCGCCCGATCTGACGTTCGATCACGTCGTCCCCCGCTGCCGCGGCGGGCGGACCACGTGGGAGAACGTCGTCACCGCTTGCGGCGAGTGCAACCTGCGCAAGGGCTCGCGCCTGCCGCGCGAGTGCGCGATGCATCCGCGCACCAGCCCCCGTCAGCCCACTACCTGGGAGCTGCAGGACAACGGCCGGGCGTTCCCGCCGAACTTCCTGCACGAAAGCTGGCGCGACTTCCTGTACTGGGACAGCGAATTGGAAAGCTGATCGCCGGGGTCATCACGCTGCAACGTGCGACGCAACGCTTGACGAGACCGCATAATCAACGAAACTGAGCGTTGTTGCGGCACCGAGATTTTTGCGGAAGGCAAGCGGCATGCGGTTGCGAGGTGAACAGTCAAAGAGAAAAATCTGGCATCTAATTCTGCTGCTGCTACTAACAGCTAGCTGTGCAACCTATATTCCGCCTGCTCCAGCCAGGCCGGAAGACTTTTCACGAGACCTCAACGCCTCCTATGATCGGACGTGGTCCGCCATCACTTACGTCGCCGGGGCAAGCTTCTTCAAAATCAAAGCGTTCGAGAAAGCCAGCGGGCTTATGACGCTCGATTTCGAGTTGAAGGACGTCGTCCCCTACGTAGATTGCGGGACCGCAGCCAACAACACCACCCACACAACCAGACCGGCGCTGCTGGCGCTCGGCATGGCCGGTTTCTCCCTGAGCGGCACGGCAAACATTAACATCCGCTCGGAAGGTGCAAGGCTGACGGTTGTGCAGTTCAACAGCCACTATGCGCTGGTAGGTTACCGGCGCGATGCCTACGGAGTCCCGTTCAGGGCCGCCGCATGGCAATTCAACAGTGGCACGTCGGACACCCAAAACATTTTTGGCACGCTCGTCTCTTGCCGACCTTCCTACAAAATCGAACGGGACTTCCTGAACGAAGTGTCGGCCCGCCTATGATGCGGCGGGCCGGGCTTAAACCCGTTCGCTGATCGCGATAGCCAATTCGCAGCCGCGCTTGATGACAGCCGAAAACAGCCGGTAGCCCGGGGCCCGCTCCGCCTCGTGGGCGAGGCCGATGTCCCGGTGCTCGAGCTCCTCGGCCCGGAAACCCTCGATCGTTTCGCGCAACGCGACCTCGTCCTCGCCGAGCTCGGCGATCTGCGCGCCGTAATGCGCGTCGATGGCCTCCTCGACG
>CAXUIE010000420.1:0-2908 GCA_964250825.1 uncultured Acidisphaera sp.
GCGGGGGGGGGCGCCCCGCCGCCGCCGGCCGGCGCCCCCGGCCAGCGTCCCCGTCGCCACCCGGTCGAGGAAGTCGCGGTCGTGGCTGACCAGGAGCACGGTGCCGGGATGCTCGGCGAGCAGTTCCTGCAACAAGTCGAGCGTTTCAAGGTCAAGGTCGTTGGTCGGCTCGTCGAGCACGAGCAGGTTCGCGGGCTTGGCGAGAGCGCGGGCCAGCATCAAGCGGCCCCGCTCGCCGCCCGACAGCGCGCTCACCGGCGTGCGGGCCTGTTCGGGGCCGAACAGGAAATCCTTCATGTAGCCGACCACGTGGCGTGGATGGCCGTTCACGAACACCGTGTCGCCGTGCCCGCCGGTGAGGGCGTCGGCGAGGGTCGCGTCGGGCTCGAGGCTTTCCCGTCGCTGGTCCAAGGTCACGGGCACGAGGTTGGCCCCGAGCCGCACCTCGCCCGCGTCCGGGGGGAGCGCGCCGGTCAGCAGGTTGAGCAAGGTCGTCTTGCCGGCGCCGTTCGGGCCGACGATGCCGAGGCGATCGCCCCGGAGCACGCGCGTGCAAAGGTCGCGCACGACGGTCCGATCGCCCCAAGCTTTCGTTACGTGCTCGGTGACGGCGACGAGCTTGCCGGACAGCTCGCCTTTGGCGGCTTCCAGGCGGACGCGCCCCGGCGCTCCCTCCTGCTCGCGCCGTCGGCGACGCAACGCATGCAGGTCGGCCAAGCGTTTCTGGTTGCGGGTGCGTCGGGCGGTGACGCCGTAGCGCAGCCAATCCTCCTCGCGGGCGATCTTGCGGCTGAGCTTGTGCCGGTCACGCTCCTCCTCGGCCAGCAGCGCGTCGCGCCACGGCTCAAATTGGGCGAACGGCTGGTCGAGCCGGCGTGTGGCGCCCCGGTCGAGCCAGACGACGGCGCGCGCCAGGGCCTGGAGCATCCGCCGATCGTGGCTGATGAGCACGAGGGCGGAGCGGAGCGCGGCGAGCTCGGCTTCCAGCCAAGCGATCGCGGGCAGGTCGAGGTGGTTGGTCGGCTCGTCCAGCAGCAGGATGTCCGGCTCTGGGGCGAGCGCGCGGGCGAGCGCGGCCCGGCGCGCTTCGCCACCGGACAAGCGCGCCGGGTGTTCCGTGCCGGACAGGCTCAACTGCCCGAGGAGGTAGCGCGCCCGATGCGGGTCGTCGCCTGGCGCGAGCCCGGCCTCCACGTAGGCGAGCGTGCTCGCGAAGCCGGCGAGATCCGGCTCCTGCGGCAGATAGCGGATGGTCGCGCCGGGCTGGACGAAGCGGTCGCCGCCGTCCGGCTCGATGATCCCGGCGACGATTTTCAGCAAGGTGGACTTGCCCGACCCGTTGCGGCCGACCAGGCACACCCGGTCGCCCGCGCCCACCGCGAGTTCGGCCCCGTCGAGCAACGCTTTCGTGCCGAGGCGGAGCGAGATGTCTCGCAGGTGAAGCAGCGGCGGGGCCATGCGCCTCACTTGGCCTCCGGCCCGCCGCCGTGGCAAGGGGCGGGCAAGAGGCCTTGGCGACGACCCTCACGCAGCGCGCCGCCTTGGCGGTGCGCCCCGATGCTATAACCAGCGCCCGCGAAAGCCTTTACGTCTCGGCATATCGACCTTCGCGACCGGCGCGGGCGGCTCGCAGGATTTTATCCGACAAACCGGGATGAGCGTCTCGCACGGCGCGCGACAAGATGATCGCGCCGACGAGCGTCGACAACGTGGCGATCGCCGCCTCGCGCCGACGCTCGTTCTCAGGAAATACGCCCTCGATGAGCCCGACATACCGCTCGAGCCCATCTGCAAACGCTCGCTGCGCGCCCGCTGCTTGGCGTCCAACGTCAACAGGCAGGCTGCCAGTCGGACAACCGGCGGTGGGCTCATCGCGGTGTTCAGGTGAAGGTAATTTGCCAGCCGCTCTCCCAGGGGGATCAAATCCCCGTCGCGGTGGCGCCCTCTCCGCGTATCGGATCGTCTCGATCGCCAGATCAGCCTTCGACTCGAAATGATTGTAGAAACCGCCATGCGTGAAGCCGGCGGCCTTCGTCAGGTCGGCGACCGAGACGTATAGATGCTAAGCATCATCAATGTCGTACAGTGGCTCTCCGAACTCTTCATCAAGCCATAGCCCCAAGCATTCCGAGGGCGCCAGCCCGCACGGTTCCGACCGGAGGACACAAAATGAGCAACACCGACATCATCCGTTGTTTCATCGACGCCTGGGAAGCCAAGTCGCTCGACGGCATCCTCGAGCTGATGACGCCCGACGCGCGCTGGCTGAACGTCGGCCTGCCCGAATCCGTCGGCCAGGACGCGATCCGCAAGGCCATCGCCTCCTTCCTGGCCACCGCCAGCTCCGTCGAAGTCAAGGTCCGCCACATCGCCGAGACCAGCCACGGCGCCGTGCTGACTGAGCGCACCGACATCTTCAACAACAACGGTAATGTCATGTCGGTCGACGTCATGGGCGTGTTCGAGCTGAAGGACGGCAAGATCCACGCCTGGCGCGAGTACTTCGACACCCGCGCGCTGGCGCCGGCGTCCTAGCGAATAATGATCTCCACCCGCCGGTTCCGCGGCTCGCGCACGTTGGGGCCGGTGGGCACGAGCAGGTGGGTTTCGCCGAATCCTTGAATGCTGATCGCGCTGGCGGCAACGCCGTCGCGCACCAGTTCCGCCGCCACCGTCCGGGCGCGGTGGAGCGACAGCGCCTTGTTGTAGGCGGCCGTCCCCGAGATGTCGGTGTGGCCGTCGACCTCGATCCGCGTGTAGCTGAGGTGCGCCGCGTTCTGCGCCGCCTCGCGCACGATCTGCCGCGCCCGGTCCGTCAGATCGGCCCGGTCCCAGTCGAAGAACACGAGGTAACTGCGAGCGATCGGGGCAGGCGCGGCCGACGGGCGCCGAGCCGCCGCCGGCGCCC
>CAXUIE010000421.1:0-2907 GCA_964250825.1 uncultured Acidisphaera sp.
CGCTTCGGGCAGGACAGCCCAAACCGCGCGAAGGGCCGGGTCGGCCAGCAAAGGGGCGCCGGCCGCCCCGCCGCTCACGGCTGCGCCGCGTGGCCGGGCACGATCCTACCGCCGCTCTCCCGCCTGGCGGGCACGTAGGTTTCTCCGGGCCCAAGCGTGTCCCAGGAGCTGAACCAGACCAGGGACGCGGCCAACACCATCATCACACCCACCGCCGCGCCGAGCAGGGCAGGCGACGGCGCGCCGCCGCCGTTGAGCCGCCAGACGGCGAAGGTGGCGAACGGCACCAGGAACAAGCCGATCTCGAGAAGGCGCAGCAAAGCTAGTCGGAGGTTCGGAGCAGATGGGCCAAGTGGACCAGGATGGCCGCGGTGGCGCCCCAGATGTAATGGTCGGGGTGCGGCCAGACCCAGAAATTGCGCCATCGCCCGCGATGGTGCGCCCGATGCTTGCGGGGTGCCTCCGGGTCGAGCAGCACGGCCATTGGCAGCTCGAACACCGCCTCGACCTCCTGGGGCGAAGGGGTCAGCTCGAGGCCGGGCGGCAACAGCCCGAGTACTGGGGTAATCCGATACCCGGTGCCGGTCACGTAATCGGGCAAACGGCCGGCAAGCTCAACCGCCGACGGATCGAGACCGATCTCCTCCTCGGCCTCGCGCAGCGCCGCCGCCTCCGGATGCGCGTCGCCGGGGTCCATCCGGCCGCCAGGGAAGCTCACCTGGCCGGCGTGCTTGGTGAGGTGCGCGGTGCGCTTGGTCAGCAGAACGCCAGGCGCCGCGCCGAGAACAATCGGAACCAGCACGGCGGCCGCCACGAGGTCGGCCTCGATGAGATCGATCGCGTCGTCGGATCGGATCGGGGCGGCGAGGGTGTCGGGCACCTGCGGGCCGCCCGCCACGGCATCGAGAACGGCCAGCCGCGCCCGCAGCTCGGTCTGATCCAACCTGCTCCTACGCCTCCTCGCCGGGCGGCAAGTCACCCAACGGAAAGAACCGGCCCTGGCTCCATACGCCGAGCTTGCGGCTGCAGCCGACCCATTCCGGGACGGCCAATGCCACCAACTCGTAATACACCGCCCGGCCGATCCGCGCCTCCACCCCGTGACTGCCCGCCCCGGGACCGACCAGGATGTAGGGGGTCGGCTCGCAGGTCAGGATGTCGTGGGCGACGCGGATCGGATGCTCGTTCCCGGCCGTGACGACCTGATCCACGTTGGTGCGGAAGGACAAGGTTTGCCGCCGCCCGTCGCCGCTCCAATCGAGCTCGACGGCGATGAACGGCACGTCCTCGACCTCGATGCGCCCACGCTCGGCCGGAGTCTCAAGAAAATAGGCACCCTCGGCGTCCCGCTTCAGCACGCTGGCGAACAAACAAACCAGTTCCTTCCTGTTGATCGGACTTCCGCGGTAAAGCCAGGTGCCGTCGCGTTTGATGAGGAAAGGAAACTGGCCGCAATCGACCGGAGCGCGTTTCGGCCGTGGTTGGGCGTCGACAACCGGCGGACGTGGCAGAACGGGCGTTCGAAGGTCGGCGGCGACGGGACTTGGTTCGGCCAAACTCGACAGCACGTTCGTCCGCATCGTCACGTCCCTCCCTGCCTCTGTCGGCGCCTGATCGCAAAACTGTGCGGACTTTCGATCACGTCCGCGTCCTCGCCTCAGGTCGCGCTTTCGCTTGCCAACGCGATATAGGTAGCATCCCCCGGCGCATTGAAGTGCTCGCAAGGTCGGTCCGGGCCAAAACACAACGTAGGGTGTCCCATGTCGGCCAGTATGGCCCCGATGACACACAGCCCGGCTACCGGCCCGGACGCGCGCGCGGGGCTTGCCGAGGTGGAGGCGCTGGGCGAGCGGGTGGCGCGGGTGCGCGCCGCGATCGGCCGCGTGATCTTTGGCCAACAGGAAGTGGTGGACCAGACGCTCATCACCCTGCTCTCGGGAGGCCACGTGCTCCTGGTCGGGGTGCCGGGCCTCGGCAAAAGCCGACTGGTCGAGACGTTGGGAGTGGTGCTGGGCTTGGACACCAAGCGCGTGCAGTTCACCCCGGACCTGATGCCGGCGGACATCCTGGGGAGCGAGGTGCTGGACGAGACCGACGGGCGGCGGAGCTTCCGCTTCGTGCCGGGCCCGGTGTTCTGCCAGCTGCTGATGGCCGACGAGATCAACCGCGCCAGCCCCCGTACGCAGTCCGCTCTGCTGCAAGCGATGCAGGAGCGCCGGGTTGCGGTGGGCGGGGTCGAGCACGGGCTTCCGGCGCCGTTCCACGTGTTGGCGACGCAGAACCCCATTGAGCAGGAGGGCACCTATCCGTTGCCCGAAGCGCAGCTCGACCGTTTTCTGCTCGAGATCGTCGTGAGCTACCCGGACCTCGCGGCCGAGCGGACGATGCTGCTCGCAACCACCGGAGCGGCGGAACCGCGGCCGGCGCCCGCGATGACCGCCCATGAGCTCCTCGCGGCGCAGGCGCTGATCCGCCGGGTGCCGGTGAGCGAGGGGGTGGTGGGGGCGATCCTGTCTCTGGTGCGCGAAGGTCGGCCGGAAACCGCGTCCGACGATCTTGTTCGTCGCCACGTCGCCTGGGGGCCGGGGCCGCGCGCCGCGCAGGCCATGATGCTCGCGTGCCGCGCCCGCGCCTTGCTCGACGGCCGCTTGGCGCCCTCCATCGAGGATGTCGCCGCCCTCGCGCCCCCGGTGCTGCGCCACCGGATGGCGCTCACCTTTTCGGCGCGCGCCGAGGGTGTGGCGCTGCCGGCTGTCATCGGCCGGCTGGTGGAGCGTCTTGGCTGAGCTTGACGGGCGAACGGCGCGCGGCGCGGCGCGGCAAGCCGAAGCGCTCGGCGCCCGGCTTCCCGCGCTCCTGGCCGCCGCCGACCGGGTCGCGGCCACGGTCGCGCAGGGCGTCCACGGC
>CAXUIE010000422.1:0-2893 GCA_964250825.1 uncultured Acidisphaera sp.
GGGGGGTCCACGCGGGCCTGCCGGTGCTCGGCATCTGCTACGGCCAGCAGGCCATGTGCGCGCAGTTGGGCGGCG
Organism: uncultured Acidisphaera sp.; assembly: GCA_964250825.1. Lineage (GTDB taxonomy): Bacteria > Pseudomonadota > Alphaproteobacteria > Acetobacterales > Acetobacteraceae > CAVWQV01. Next base: position 76 of record CAXUIE010000422.1, read on the forward strand.
AGGTCAGCATCAGCGACCACCACGAGTTCGGCTCCGCGGTGGTGGACGTTACGGATGATTGCGCGCTGTTCCACGGCATCTGGCCGCCCGGCGCCCGCGAGCAGGTCTGGATGAGCCATGGCGACCGCGTCACCCGCTTGCCGCCCGGCTTCCGCGTCGTCGCGCGAAGCGAGGGTGCGCCGTTTGCCGTGATCGCCGACGACGACCGCCGATATTACGGCACCATGTTCCATCCGGAGGTCGTGCATACCCCGCACGGCCGGCAATTGCTGCACAACTTCACCCACCGCGTCGCCGGACTGTCGGGCGGTTGGAGCATGGCGGGCTTCCGCGACGCGCAGATCGGGCGTGTCCGCGCCCAGGTCGGCGCCGGCCGGGTCATCTGCGGCCTGTCCGGCGGGGTCGACAGCTCGGTGGCCGCGGCGCTGATCCACGAAGCCGTGGGCGACCAACTGACCTGCATCTTCGTCGATAGCGGCCTGCTGCGGCAGGGCGAGGCGGAGGAGGTCGTGAGCACCTTCCGCGACCGGTTCAACATCAAGCTCGTGCACCGCGACGCGAGCGAGTTGTTCCTGTCGCAGCTTGACGGCGTGACCGACCCCGAGGCCAAGCGCAAGGCCATCGGCCGCGTGTTCATCGAGGTGTTCGAGCAGGAGGCCGCCCGCATCGGCGGCGCCGACTTCCTGGCGCAAGGCACGCTGTACCCCGACGTGATCGAGAGCATCAGCGCCCATGGCGGCCCGAGCGTCACCATCAAGTCGCACCACAACGTCGGCGGCCTGCCGGAGCGGATGCGCATGAAGCTGGTGGAGCCGCTGCGGGAGCTGTTCAAGGACGAGGTGCGGACGCTCGGCCGCGAGCTGGGCGTGCCCGAGCACATCGTGGGCCGCCACCCGTTCCCCGGACCCGGCCTGGCCATCCGCATCCCCGGCGCCGTCACGCGCGAGCGGCTGGACATCCTGCGCCGGGCCGACGCGGTGTTCCTGGAGGAGATCCGCGCGGCCGGGCTGTATGACGCGATCTGGCAGGCCTTCGCCGTGCTGCTGCCAGTGCGGACCGTGGGGGTGATGGGTGATGGGCGCACCTACGACAACGCCTGTGCGCTCCGCGCCGTCGCCAGCGTGGACGGCATGACGGCGGAGGTCTACCCGTTCGACATGGCGTTCCTGGCGCGCACCGCGACCCGCATCGTGAACGAGGTCCGCGGCATCAACCGCGTCACCTACGACATCACCAGCAAGCCGCCGGGAACGATCGAGTGGGAATGATTCGATACGCCCCGAGGCCTATCGCCCGCAATCGCTTAACGCTACCTAAATCATTGTTCTAACAAAGATTTACGCCCGCTGACTATCGGCGACTATCGGGGGGCAGAGATCGCAGATGACGGGTCGCGCGACGGCACGCTTCCCGCTTGATTTCGGCCCAGTACGGCCATACCGTCAACATCGACAGCCCGGTTGACGGTAGTTTCTTCGTCGTAAGTCACTGTCAGCGCTGAGAAAATGTGGGTGGTGGTGGCGCCGCACCGGGGTGACGGTATCCCTTACACGGAGCCCGTTATGCTTGCGGATGTTGCGCTAAAGAATCTAAAACCCAGGCCCAAGCCCTATAAGGTCACCGACCGGGACGGCATGTACGCCCATGTCTCTCCCTCGGGGACCATCTCATTCCGAGAGGCAGGAGGTCGGCATCGAACAGCACGTAGGCGGCGTCGCTGTCGTGCGCGTCGCGCAGCACGGCGACGAGCGAAGTCGGAAGCTCGTCAGTTGGACCATCCTCGATGACGCCGGTGTGGACCCAGCAGCCGTAGGTGTGCGGCTCGACGATCAGCGCGTGCCACGGATCTTCGGGATCGTAGCCGACGCGCGGACGGCCGGGACCGGCTTCGGCGAGGGCGAGGAGCTTGGCGTAGGTCCCGGGTTCGAGGTGCAACACCGAGACTTCGCCGAAACGGCGGGTGTCCATCAGAGATCTCCTGAAAACGCGACGGCCCGCGCGAGGGCGAGCCGTTCGGGGTGAATGAGAAGAAACGAGGTCAGGCGGCGGCGGACATCGGCGGGGTCGCAAACGGATTCACCTCGCGGTAGATCGGCTGCGCGCGTCCCATCCAGGGTTCCGGGCGGACGCAGCGCACCCAGTCGGCGAAGCTCGGGATGAACCCGAGGTCTTCGCGGACATGCTGCTCGCCGATCAGCCGCACCGGCACCTGCCGGCCCGTGCTGATCGTGAGCGTCACGCCGAAGAAGCGCTCGGCCATGAAGATGCCCTCGGCATGGTGGCGGAGCGCGCAATGCCGGAAATCTGCGGTGATGCTCTTCGACTCGTCGAACCAGCTGTGGAGCGCGATGTAGTCGTCGGCCGTCCCGCCCCACTTGCGGGCCGAGGAGAGCGCGTGGTGATAGCAATGTCCCATCGTGTCCTCCCGCTACCAGCTGTGGCCGTGGAATTCGGATGTCTCGATCCGCTCGTTATAGTCGAGCTGGATCGAGCGCTCTGCGACGTCGAAGGTGAACACGCCATACGCGCCCTCGTTGATCTTCCAACCGTCGTGGGTGCCTTCGAGGAAGGCGTAGGCGAGCGTCTCGATCGCTTCGGCGTGCGGCATCGTCCGCCGGTCGAGCCCGGAGCCATCCCAGACGGATGTGGCGATCTCGACGCCGACGCCGGGCAGCTTGGCTGATACGCTTTGCCGCGTGGCGTCGATGTCCTCGATCTGGCCGGAATCGCCGCCGCCGGCGAAGGTGCCGAGCCCCGAGGCGCTGCCGGCGGCGGCGCGCGCGGCGAGTGGCGCAAGGTAGTCGGCCAGCGCGCCGTC
>CAXUIE010000423.1:0-1363 GCA_964250825.1 uncultured Acidisphaera sp.
GTGGCGGGCGAGTTCCATGCCGCGCCGGCCAGCACCGGGCTGGCCGTCACGGCGACGCTGCTCGCGGTGGCGTTGGTCGCCCCGTTCGTGGGCTCGATCTCCGACATGCTCGGGCGCAAGCGATTGATCGTGGGCGCTATCGCCATCGTGGTCGGCCCGACGCTCGCCGCCGCCGCCGCCCCCAGCCTCCCCGCGCGGATCGTTTGGCGCTTCGTGCAAGGCTTGCTGCTGCCGTTCGTGTTCACCGTCTCGGTCGCCTATATCGGCGACGAGGCGCCAGGCGCGGCGGGGGTGCGGCTGTCAGGCATCTACTCGATGGGCACCATCTTCGGCGGCTTCGCGCGCCGGTTCCTGTCGGGCTACGCCACCCATTGGTGGGGCTGGCGCGCCGCCTTCGTGCTGCTGGGTGGGCTCACGGCGGTCTCGGCCGTGCTGGTCGCAGCCTGGCTGCCCCGCGAGGCGAACTTCCGGCCGGTGCGCGGCTGGCGCTCCACGGTGGCGAGCTTCGCCGACCACCTGACCAACCGCCGCCTGCTCGCCGCCTGCGCGGTCGGCTTCTCGGTGCTGTTCTCCATCATCGCGGCGTTCACCTTCGCCAACTTCGTGCTGGCCGCCCCGCCCTACGGGCTCGGCCCGGCGGCGCTCGGGTCGATCTTCGTCGTCTACCTGTTCGGCATGGTTTCGACGCCGGTCGCGACCGCGCTGGCCGTGCGGATCGGCCGGCTGTCGACGCTCGCACTCGGCGCGGCGCTCGCCGTGGCGGGGCTGCTCGTCACGCTGCTGCCCTCCTTGTGGGCGATCGTCGCCGGGCTTGGGATGCTGGCGGGTGCGGTGTTCGTCGAGCAGTCGCTGACGATCAGCTATCTCGGCGTGGCCGCCCCGCGGGCCAAATCCACCGCCGTCGGGCTTTATGTCACCTGCTACTACGTGGGCGGCAGCCTGGGCGGCATCCTTCCGGCCGGCATCTGGCAGCGGGCCGGCTGGCCCGGCTGCGTCGGACTGTGCATCGCGGTGCAGCTCGCGATGCTGGCGATCGCCGTCGCGTTCTGGCGTGGCCGGCTTGACTAAGTCCGGTGGCGATCAAGAGGCAGCTTGGGCGACCGGGCTTCAACGTCGATCCCGTGTTGCCTGCGCCAGGGTCTTTTCGACGCCGCTTACACCGAACTGGTCAACGGGGGTGCATGGGCTCGGGACGGCGACCCTGCCCGCTCTTCATAAGAACCCCTTCGACCGGATTTCGATTGCTCAGGCGACGGTGGAAGGGATGCTGCTGCTCGCCAGCGATGCCATGATCGCCCGCTACCCGGGTCCGCTCCGGCGCGTTTAGCTCCCGGGTTGCCCCCGCTTCGGACGGGGACCATGT
>CAXUIE010000423.1:1373-2891 GCA_964250825.1 uncultured Acidisphaera sp.
AGTTCGCCGTGGGCCAGCCGGTCCCCCGCAAGGAGGATCCCACCCTGCTGCGCGGCGAGGGGCGCTACTCGGACGACTTCCACCTGCCTGGCCAGGCCCATGCCGTGATGGTGCGGAGCCGGATCGCGCATGGCACTCTCGGCAGCATCGACACGGACGCGGCGAAAGCCATGCCGGGCGTGCTCGCCGTCTACACTGGCGCCGACCTCCTCGCGGCCGGCTATGGGCGGATGCCGGTCGGCGTCGTGTTCAGGAACCGCGACGGCTCGGAGATGCGCCAGCCGAAGCAGCACCCGTTGACCACGAGCAAGGTCCGCTTTGTCGGCGATCCGGTCGCGGTGGTTGTCGCCGAAACGCCCAAGCAAGCGAAGGACGCGGCCGAATCGGTGTTCCCCGACATCGACGCGCTGCCCGCGGTGACGGACGCCCGAAGTGCCGCCGAGGCGGGCGCGCCCAGCGTGCACGACGACGTGCCCGGCAACCTAGTGCTCGACTTTCACTACGGCGACCCGGCGGAGGTGGAGGCGGCGTTCGCCCGGGCCGCCCACGTCACCAGTTTGACCATGCGGAACAACCGCATCGTCGTCTGCCCGATGGAGCCGCGCTCGGCGATCGGCGAATACGACGCGGCCGCCGATCGCTGGACCCTGCGGCTTGGCTGCCAAGGCGTGTTCGGGATGCGGAACCTGCTGAAATCCGTGCTCGGCGTGCCGGTGGAGAAGGTGCGGGTGCTCACCGGCCGCGTCGGCGGCTCGTTCGGCATGAAGGCCTCCTGCTACCCGGAATATATTTGCGTCCTGCCCGCCGCGCGCGCGCTCGGCCGGCCGGTGAAGTGGCCCGACGAGCGTTCGGAACGCTGCCTGGCGGTAAACCTCGAATGGAACCAGAGGGTCATCCTGGGCATGAATGACGAGCGTCGGCACCCGAATAGCATCTAAAAAATTGCGGGCCGATTGTGTTGCGTAGTAATTCGCGGCTGTTCCAAAGCCAAATAGCGGAGCTGTGAACCGGTCGTCGAACTCCCAAATCGTCTTTACCTCATCGAGACCGTCGCCGCTATACAGATCGGGAGTTAGTCTGCTCTTACGTCGAATCCTCCCCTTTAGTCTGTCAAGAAAACGCCTCGCGTACAAAATATTGGAAGGCTTATCGAGCGTGCGGACGCAGGCCGCGAGATCGATGGGAGCGGAAACGGCACACACACCGCTCAGCACGTCCGTCTCGCCCATCTCTCCTGCGAGTTTCAACGCCATGTTGCCGCCCAGCGAGAAGCCAACAAGAAATATCGGTTGGGCAATTTCTGACCGGATCTGCTCGATCATTCGCCGCGTGTCACTGGTGAGCCCAGAGTGATACATTGTTTCGCACAATTCCTCGGTACCACCGCAGGTGCGCAGATTCACCCGATGGACTCCGAAGTTGCGCGTAAGTGCCTCCTGCGAAAAACTCGCTATGTACCCCGCATCTGCACTGCCTTCCAGGCCGTGGAAGACCAGAATCTGGCCGCGCGCGGCTACG
>CAXUIE010000424.1:0-1410 GCA_964250825.1 uncultured Acidisphaera sp.
CGCGCTGCTCGCCAATGTCGGCACGATGGTGAAGTCGCTGCATTGCGGCGCCGCGATCCCCATTGCGTGCGCGAGTTGGTTGGCATCGAGTCCGAGCAGATGACCGGCGGCCACCGCCGCGCCGATCGGCCCCACGACACCCGGCGGATGGAACACGAGGCCGCGCGGCTCCATCTGGCCGGACGCGGCACGCAGCCAGCCCTGCGCCTCGCAGCCTTTCACCAGCGCGGTGAGCAGGGCGAGGCCGGTCGCCCCGCGCTGCTCCGCAATCGCGAGGGCGGCCGGCAGAGTGGTGGACAGCGCGTGGTTGGCGGGGCTCCACATCGGCTCGAAGTCAAGCACGTGCATCGCCGCCCCGTTCACCGCCGCCGCCGCGACCGGCGGCAGCTTGCAGCCCAGCCCGATGACGGACGCGATGGCGACGCCGCCCTGCTCGCGATGGTGCGCGGCGAGCAAGCGCACCGGGCTTTGCGCGCTTCCGGCGACCGCGATCGCGATGCCGTCGAGCGTCAACCGCCGGGCGAGGCTCCGGACATCCGCGGTCAGGTCGGCCTCGCCGATCGCGGCAAGCCGCTCGGAGAACGCCTGCGTCGCACGCATCCTAGCCTCCCGGTCCGTTCACGCCTATCTGCGCATTCGTGTATACACGCGTCGCCATTTTGCCTAGCGTGGTATTGATTGACGTGCTGATGACCGCGAACCGAATGCGGCGCTGCCATGCTTACGGGAAAACTGATGGCCACACCGGACACAAGCGAGGTAGCGGCGCGGCTGGACAGGTTGCCGATCGCGCGGTTCCACCGCCGGCTGCTCGTCGTGGTCGGGATCGCGTTCTTCTTCGACATCAGCGATATCTTCACGTTTTCCTACGCGGCACCGGCGATCCGGCGCTATTGGGACCTTTCGATCCAGCAGATCGCGCTGGCGACCTCGCTCGGCTTTCTCGGCATGTTCATCGGCGCGGTGGGCGGCGGCCTGATCTCCGACCGGCTCGGACGCAAGCGCTCGCTGATGGCGATGGTGGCGTTCTTCTCCGTGGCCTCCTTGCTGAACGGATTGGCTCCCAACCTACCACTGCTGCTCGCCGCGCGATTTCTCACCGGCGTCGGCATTTCGTCGGCGACGGTGGTGGTGATGACCCTCATCAGCGAGTTCTTCCCGCCCGACTTGCGCGGGCGTTTCCAGTCCTGGGCGATGGTGATCGCGCTGTCTGGCATCCCGATCTGCGGCTGGGTCGCGCGATTGGTCGTGCCGACCGGACCAAATGGGTGGCGCTTGATTTTCGTTTGGGGCGCGATCGGGCTTCCCTCGCTGCTGCTGATCCGCCGCATCCCTGAATCGCCGCGCTGGTTCGCCGCGCGCGGCCGCTGGCGGGAGATCGCCAGCCCCGTCGGGCCGCTGCGGGCCATG
>CAXUIE010000424.1:1420-2881 GCA_964250825.1 uncultured Acidisphaera sp.
CCGGGCGGGGGCGCCCCCGCCGCACCCGTTACGGCCCGGGGGGGTGCGCGGGGCGCGGCGGCGGGGGGGAGGCGGACGCCGCGCTCGGGCGGATCGAGCGCGAAGTGAGCGCGGAGATGGGGCCGCTGCCCGCCCCCGAGCGCCGCACGGACGTCCCCGTGGCCGCCGTCAAGCTGCCGTTCACCGTGCTGTTCTCGCGCTTGTATATCGGGCGCACCGCCACGCTGTGGGCCATCTGGATCCTGCAAACGATCGGGTTCTACGGATTCCAGGCCTGGGTCCCGACCCTCTTGGTGCAGAAGGGCATCACCATCACCGCGAGCCTCACCTACACGACGCTCATCAATCTGGGCGCGGTGCCCGGCGCGCTGCTCGCTGTCTGGTTGGCGGAGCGGATGCAACGCAAGAACCTGATCGCGATCCTCGCGGTGGTGATCGCCTGCTTCGGCATGGCGTACGGGCTCAGCGGACAGCCGGTGCTGATCGTCGTCTTCGGCTTCTGCGTGGCGATGCTGATCCAGACGTCCGCTTCCATCTGCTACGCCTACACGCCCGAGCAGTATCCGACGGAGATCCGCAACACCGGCGCGGGCTTCGCGTACGGCACCGGCCGGGTGGCGAACGTCGCCAACGCGTTCATTGTCAGCGCCATCTACGGCAGCTTCGGGTATGTTTGGGTGTTCGCCTACATCGCCGCGGCCTGGCTCGGCTGCGCCCTCGTCGCCTTTGTGTTCGGGGCCAGAACGCGCGCGACATCCCTGGAAGCGCTCAATCCCGTCGCCGCCACCGCCGATCCCGCGCGCGTCGCGGGCCTCGGCGGCGTGCGATGACGAGCCTGCCGCAAGCGCCGGTGGGCGCAACACGCGAGGTGTTTGCCCATGCCCGATAGCTTTCCCGCCGCCGATCTCAGCGCCGCCGCACCCGCGCGACGGGTCGCCGAGTTCGCCGCTGGCCTGACGTTCGACGACATTCCGGCCCCGGTGCGCGAGCGGGCCAAGCTGCTCATCCTGGACGCGCTCGGCTTAGGGCTTGCGTCCAACGCTTACGACTTCGCCGACGCGGCGGTGGCGGGCGTCACCGCTCTGGGCGGCGAGGGGCCGTGCAGCGTGGTCGGCCGCGCGGGCCGCCTGCCGCCATGCTGGCGGCCTACGCCGCCGGAATGGAGACGGCGATCCGCGTCGGCGCCGCCGCGAAGGGCGGTTTCCACCATGCCGGGTTCCATGCGACCGGCGTCGTGTCGCATTTCAGCGCCGGTGTCGTCGCCGCCAAGCTGCTCGACCTTCCTGCCCAAGCGATCGTCGCGGCGCAGGGTATCGCGGCCAGCACCGCGTCGGGGGTGCAGGTGTTCCTCGAGGAAGGTGCGTGGACCAAGCGGCTGCATCCCGGCTGGGGTGCTGTCGCCGGCATCACCGCCGCCCGCCTCGCCGAGGCTGGGTTCAAGGCGCCCACGCGGCCGTACGC
>CAXUIE010000425.1:0-2876 GCA_964250825.1 uncultured Acidisphaera sp.
GCCATGTTCGTCCGCACCGTGCGGGCGTGCGTGGCCGCGGGGATCGCGCGCGGCGAGGTGGTGCACATCGACGCCACCCTGATCCGGGCCGACGTTTCCTGGGAGAGCCTCGGGGTCAGGCACGCCGATGCCGCGATGGCCCAGGGCGACGGCGACCCGCAGAGCGAGGCCGGGGCGGCGGCTCGGGCGGCCAAGTCCCGCGCCGAGCGCGACGGCAAGCAGAGCCGGCGCCACAAGAAGGTCTGCGAGACCGCCCCGGACGCGACGATGGCCACGAGCCGCCGCAACCGCCGCCTCGAGCCCGCCTACAAGCAGCACACCGCCGTCGACGACGTGCGTGGGGTCATCCTCGACGTGGAGGTGACGACCGGCGAGGCGAACGAGGGCGGCGAGATCGAGGCCCAGGCGGACGCCGTTTCTGCGACCACGGGCATCGCCATCAAGACGATCACCGCCGACCAGGGATACGCCTACGGCAAGTGTATGGCGCGATGGAGCGGCGCGGGATCGACCCGGTGATCCCGGCGAAGAAGGAGCCGATCCGCAGCCGGGTGCCGTTGCGCCGGTTCCGCTACGACGCCCGGCACGACATCCTGAAATGCCCCCGTGGGCGCGTGTTGCGACCGACCCGGCGCATCGAGCACGGCCGCTTCTTCTACTCCAAGGCCATGGACTGCCGCAGCTGCCCGATGCGGGCGGACTGTCTGTCGCCAGGTCGCGTGAACAAGGCGGTGGTGGTGAGCGACGACCATCCCGCCCTGGTGCGGGCGCGCCGCCGCAAGGAGCGGTGGTCAGACGAGGACGCTCGGCTCTACCAGCGCCACCGCTGGCGGTCGGAGGGGTTCCACGGCGAGGCGAAGTGCTGGCACGGGATCGCCCGGGCGATCCGCCGAGGTCTGCAGAACATGCGCGTCCAGGCCTTCCTGACAGCCATGGCGGTCAACCTCAAGCGGCTCGCCGCAGCGCTAGCCCTGTTTTTGACCGCACTATTGGGACTCCTGGCCGGATTGGCGGGCCAGCGCTGCATCGACCATGCCGACATTGCGGGAGCTGCCTGATTGGTGGCCGGGTTGCGAAAGACCGTGGCAGGCGTTCGGGAGAGCCGCGCATCGAATAGTTCAACGGCCCCCGCGTCCACTTCATGCGCAACGCGCTGTCCTACGTCCCCAAGGCGCGGCAGAGCATGGTGTCGGCCGCCTTGCGCCAGGCGTTCATCCAGCCCGACCGCCCCAATGCCAGCCAGACGCTGCGACACGTCGCCGACCAGCTCAGGGCGAAGTGGCCGAAGCTCGGCGCTTTCATCGACGAGAGCGAGGCCGATGTGCTGGCGCACATGGACTTCCCGGTCCAGCACCGGACCAAGATCCATTCGACGAACCCGCTGGAGCGGTTGAACAAGGAGGTCAAGCGACGCGCCGACGTGGTCGGCATCTTCCCCAACGAGGGCGCTATTGTCCGCCTGATCGGCGCTGTGCTTCTCGAAGCCAACGACGAGTGGCAGCTCCAGCACCGCTACATGCAGGCCGAAGCGATGGCCGAACTCACACCGCCGCTGATGGAGGCGATTGCCACCCAGATTTCCACCGTCGCCGCATGATCCGCGGCCACCTCAACCCTCCGAAATTCCACCACGTTGACGGACGTGATCCCCGGAAAGGGGGAAAGTGTTACCCATGTGTCCGGAACGAGATGTCACCTATGTCTCGGATCGTACAGAAGCCTGGGATGAACCCAAGATCTTCGCGCACATGCTGCTCGCCGATCAGCCGGACCGGAACGACGCGGCCGGTGCTGATCGTCAGCGTCGCGCCGAAGAAGCGCTCCGCCATGAAGATCCCTTCGGCATGATGCCGGAGAGCGCGGTGCCGGAAGTCGGCGGTGATGCTTTTGGACTCGTCGAACCAGCTATGGAGCGCGAGATAGTCGTCGGCGGTCCCGCCCCACTTCCGGGCTGACGACAGCGCGTGGTGATAGCAGTGTCCCATTGTTCCCTCCTCACCACGCGTGGCCAGAGTATTCGGACGTCTCGAACCGCTCGTTGTAGTCGAGCCGGATCACGTCTTCGGCGACGTCGAAGGTGAATTCGCCAAACGCGCCCTCGTTGTTTTCCCAGCCGTCGTGGGTCTCTTCGAGAAGGTCGTAGGCAATCTGCTCGATCGCTTCGGCGAGCGGTAGCGTCCGGGTGTCGACACCCGCGCCGTCCCACAAGGGCGAGGCGATCTCGACGTTGGTTACGGGCAGCTCGGTCGCGGTGTCGCCGATGCGGGCGTCGACGCCTTCGATCTGGCCGGAGTCGCCCGAGCCGTCGAAGGTGACGACGATCGAGGTGATGCCGGCTGCCGCGAGCGCGGCGAGGATGGCGGTCTTGTTCGCGGGGCGGACCTCGTCGGCAAGACGGGTGCGGGCGGCATGCTGGGCTTCGATCGCGGCCCAGGCCGTTGCGGGATCGTACGAGGGGGTGACCTCGGTCATGCCAAGTCTCCTGATCGGGAAGGTGCGGGACGGCCGGAGCCGCCCCACGGGAGGGTTCACTCGGCCGCGATGGCGTGCGCGTAGGCCGGGTCCGGTTCGTCGCCGTCCGCAAGCTCGTCCTCCTCGGTGAGGAAGTCGGGCAGCGCTTCGACCGCGCCGGGTTCGTTGACCGCATCGACTTCGGCGCCCACGACGAGCAGCGGCTCCGGCACCCAGCCGGTGTCGACCAGAAGCCGTTCGGCCTCCTTGGCCATCTCGGGCTTCTTCAGATGGTCGATGAGCTGCGCCGCCATCTCGCCCTTGGCGGTGCGCACCGCTTCGAGGATGCGCGCCTTGGGCACCCGGCCGAGATAGTTGTCGACCGTCGGCCGCCAGCCCGCCTGCGCCATGTCGAGCCCGACATG
>CAXUIE010000426.1:0-2876 GCA_964250825.1 uncultured Acidisphaera sp.
GCGCAGTCGTCTCCCGCGCGGCCCTGGCCGTCGCCGCGACCGGAGTGGCCGCCTACAGCATCTTGGCCATCGGGTCGCCGATCGACGCCTACGTGACCTCGTTCCTGCCGACGCCGAGCCGCGCGCTTCTGATCCCCGCGATCCTGTGCGGCACCTTGCCCTACTTCGCCGCCGACGAGTGGCTCACGCGCGGTCCGGGCGCGCCGCGCGGCGCCTACGCGCTGACGAAGCTCTGCTTCCTGCTCTCGCTGGCGCTGGCCATCGGGCTGAACCTGCCGCGGCTGTTCTTTCTCATCATCATCGTCCCGGTGATCCTGGCGTTCTTCGTCGTCTACGGCCTGTTCAGCACCTGGGCCTACCGACGCACCCGCCATCCGCTGGTCGGCGCGCTCGCCAACGCGCTCGCCTTCGCCTGGGCGATCGCCGTCACGTTTCCGCTAGTCAGCCGGTAGCCCAACGACGGCGGAGGTCGGCCACATGCGCCAGCCCGGCGGCCGCTAGACAGAGCGCGACCCAGCCCCACCAGGCGCCGACCAGCGCCGCCCGCACCGCAAGCATCAGACACACGCCGGCCGGGAGGGCGGACGCCAAGTCCGCCACGCCTACACCCCGGCCCGTCCGTCGATGCCACAACGTCAACGCGACGAACTCCGCCGCGATCAACCCGAGGATCACATCGACGATCCGCCCGCTGGCGAACAGCGCGCTCACCCGTGCGCCCGGCTCACCATGCGGCGGACACGGCGGACGCCGAGCGCCACCAGGATGGCCACCACGGGGATCGCGACACCCATTGCGACCGCCGGATTGATGCGAACGCCCGACGCGTCCAGCGCCTCGGCGGCGTGGCCGACGAGGCTGACGACATAATACGTGATGGCGGCCACCGAGAGCCCTTCCACCGTTTCCTGCAATCGCAGTTGCAGCTGCGCGCGCCGGTCCATCCGGGCGAGCACCGCTTGGTTCTGCCGCTCGCGGGTGACGTCGACGCGGGTCGACAGCAGCTGTGTCGCCTGCGCCACCCGCACGGAAAGCGCGTCCTGCCGAGCGGCGACAGATCGGCAGGTTCCCATCGCCGGGGCGAGCCGCCGTTCGGTAAATTCGCGAAACGTTTGCAGGCCCTGGATGCGTTCCTCCCGCAACTCCGCCGTTCGGCGCTGAACGAGGTCGTAATAGGCATTCGCCGCGCCGAAGCGGAATAGGGCTTCGGATTGGCGGCTTTCGATTTGCGCGGCGAGCCGGGTGAGCCGATCGAGCAAGGCGGGCTCCTCCTGCTCTCCGGCGGCGACCAGCGCGCCGGTGATCCCGGCCAGATCGCTTTCGATGGCGGCGAGTGCCGGGGCCACCTCGCGCGCCAGCGGCAGCGCCAGAAGCGCCATCATGCGATACGTGTCGATTTCCAGAAGGCGCTGCACCGCGCGTCCGGCCTGCCCCGGCGTCAGGCCGCGATCCTCAACTAGAATCCGGCCGAACCCGTCCGCGTGGATGCGAAAATCGGTCAGCGCGAGCCCGTCGCCCCCGGCGATGGACGAGCCGACGAGGGTGTTGCCCGCGAAGAACTCATCGGCGATCGCGCGCGGATCGAGCGCCGGCTCCGCCCGGGGCAGCAAGGCGACATGGGGCGCGACCATCACCCGGCCCGGGAGGGCCGCCACCCAATCCGGCGGCACCGCCCGCATGGCCGGCTCCGCGAACGGGTCAGCTCCCTCGCCCGGCACGATGAACTTGAAACGAACGAACTCGGTGTGCCGCTCGGCCTTGACGCGGAACAGGCCGAGATCGGCGCTGTAATGATTGGCGCCGGGGGCTGCCGGCTTGACGTCGAACCGTTCGGCCAGCTCGGCGACCGCGCGCCATACCTGCTCGCGGAGCCCCCCTTCGGCGAACAAGGCCAGGAACGAGACCCGCATCGGCGCGGCCAACTGCTCGGGCGGCCGCGCGTGCACCTCGTCGTTGAGCAACAGCCGCTGCGGATGGTTGGGCGGCAGCTTCACCCGACTATTCCGGTTCCTGGAGGCGGCCGAGCAAGCCGGCGACCGCCTCGGGGCGCTCCTCATGGGCGAGGTGGCCCACGCCCGGCAGGGTCACGATGCGCGCGCCGGGAACCAGGGCGCGGACGCGCTCGGCGTCCGCCGGCTGGATCGTGCGGTCGTTGCTGCCCACCACCAGGATCAACGGCACCTGTAGCCGCGGCATGTCGCGCTCGAGCGGCCGAAGATCCCAGTTCGCCATCATGCCGAGCGCCCCGGCGACGTGATCGGGGTCGCGCACGAGGCGGCGATATAATTCCACCCCCTCCCGGTCGAGCTTGGAGCCGGTGTCGCGCAGCAGCCGGTTGACCACCGTGGGGTCGGACGCGCGCCAAGCGAACACGCTGGGAACGAAGGGAACGGCGACCAACGCCTTCGCGATCGTCGAGAACACCTGCCCCGGCGCCCCGCCCAAGGGCAGCAGCGCGCCGTTGAACGCGACCAGCGCCCACGGCGCGAGGAGACCGTCGAGCGTCATGCGGAGCAGCACGGCGGCGCCGGCGGAATGACCCGCGGCCAGCACCGGGCGGACGCCCACGGCGTCGAGCCGCTCGCGGGCCGCCCGGCGCCTCGACGGGAGCGACAAGCGCCGCCCGGGCGGCCGGTCCGTGAAGCCGTGGCCGGGGAGGTCGGGCGCGACCACGTCGTACCGCGTCGCGAGCAAGGGCATCAGCGCGCGCCAGGAATGCGTCGAGCTGCCCGTCCCGTGCAGCAGCAGCAGAACGGGTCCGCTCCCCATCCGCTGCACGTGCCAGCGCAGCCCGGCGGCGCGCACGAATTGGCTCGCCGCCCGGTTCGGCCAGTCCCGCCCGTCCCGCTGCCAGTTCAAAGTCATCGGGGCGGAGA
>CAXUIE010000427.1:0-2873 GCA_964250825.1 uncultured Acidisphaera sp.
GCCGGCTCGGTGGCCCAGCGCGCAAGGGTCGGCTTGCCGTCCGGCCCCTTCTCGTAGATGTTCGGCAAGCGCCGGTTGCCGTTGAAGCGCAGGAAGGTCGTGCGCCCGTCATCCCAGCCGTCGTCCGGCTTGACGGCCGCGCTGCCTTTGTAGCCGTAGTGATGGGTGTCGCTCGCGGCCGGCCCCGGGACCGGTGGCGGCAGCATGGCCCGGCGGTCGCGCTCGGCCGCCATGCGCGCCGCGGCGGCCTTGCGGGCCTCCGCCAGGCGCTCTGCCTGCTCGCGGGCCGGAAAGGTGAAGGTGACGCTCCACATGGCCTTGGCCGGGCCGCTGTCCTTGAAGCTCGCGGCGGCGACGACCGGCCTGGCGTCGGGGTCGTCCGCGATCAGCTCGAAGGCGTAGGGGACCATGACCTTGCGCGCCGTGATCGGGTCGATGCGGCTGGTCTGGACGAACATCGGCTGGCGCGACAAGGCCCGCTTGGGCTTGACGTAGATGAAGTTGCCCGCGACATCGACGCACAGGTTCGGGTCGCACACCGGCCCCTTGCCCTGTAGCCCGCCGCCCTGCCCCGGCTTGCCCGTGCTCGTGAGCGCGGAGTTGACGCCATCGAGGGCGCCCGCGATCCCGGAGCGGGGCGGGGCCTCGTCTTCGTCGGGATCGGGCGAGATGATGGTCTGGTCCGACACGATGACGCGCTCGACGTGCTCGTCGCCGCCGAGGATGAGCCGCAGCGAGACGCCGGGCGAGGCCGGCAGCAGCACCGGGTTGTTCGGGTCGTACTTGACGGTCCGCATCCGTCCGTCGAGGTCGCTTGAGTTGGGCGGATCGACGGTGGCGAAGGCGGCGGGCACGGCCGCGAGCGAGGCGAGCGCGGTCGCTACGGCCAGCAGGGCGGGGTTCGTCATGGCCGGCGCTCCGTGGCGGCCGCGCGTTGCGGCAGGATCGGGCGCGCGTTCTCGGGGCGCGCGCCGGGGTAGTCGAGGACCTGGACGCCCGGCGCGTTGAACGTCACGCGGTCGAGCCAGGCGCGGCGCTTGTCGTCGGCCGGGTAGATGCCCGTCCGGTAGCGCACGGTGACGGTATAGACCGGGGCCGCGTCGATGTCGGCGAGCGTCATGCGGCCGTCGTCCTCGGCGCGGTGGAAGCGGAACAGGTATTGATCGCCGTCGCTGCCGACCGGGGTGGGCGGGTCCACGAGGTCGCACTGCACCGCCAGGCGGTGCTCGCCGTAGATGTGCTGCGGCGCCAAGGGGTTGGACAGCGCGAACTGCGCGCGCACCTGGCTGCCGACGCGCAGCTCCGACATGGCTTGCGCGATGTATGCCTGCCGCACGAAGCCCGCCGTGCTGTAGCACTCGCGCGCTTGAACGTAGGTCCACAAGGCGTTCTGCACGTCCTGCTCCTGCCGTCCGGCCGGTGCGACCTCCTCGTAGTGATCGGAAGCGACGATCTCGTTCTGCCCTTGGAACGCGGCGTAAACGACCGGCCGCTTCGCGACGAGGGCGGCGAGCTTGGTATTGTTCCAAATCGCCCAGGCGGACAGGGCGCCGAGGCCGAGGATGGCGACATCCCGCGCGCGGGTGTCCATCCACTTGCGGCGCTTGAGGGCGGCGTGCTGCGCGCGGACGGCGTTGGAACGTTCGTCGCGCTTGGCGCGTGTCGCGGCGTCCACGTCCGGCATCAGCGCGCCTCCCCGTCCGAAGGGCACAGCCGCTCAAGGTCGGCGAGGTCGGCGGGCGTCGGCTGCCAGGCGGCTGCGTTCAGGGCCATCACCGGCCCGCGGCAGGCCGCGAGCCGGTGCTGCTCGGCGCAGCCCGTGGCAGCGAGGGCCAGGATCAGGGTGAGGGCACGGCGAGGGGTCATGACGCGGAGGCTCCTAGATGCGGGAGGCTGAGTTGCCGGCGCCCTTGGCTGCACTGCGGCCGGTTGCGGCGGCGAGGCGGGCAGCGACCCGGGTTGCGCCCCGTGCCCATCCGCCACCGGCACCCGCAACGGTCGAAAGAACGGGCGAGGCAAAGGAAGCCGCGACGCCCGCGCCGAACGCGCAGAGGCCGGGGAGCGCGAGCATGGTAAAGGCGTCCTGGACGATGTTGGAAAGGACGTGGAACAACACCGAGGTCGCGGCGTCGTCGCTCGTCGGCATGTTGGTGGAGGCTGACGTCAAGACCTGGAGGAGGTCGGTCATCTGGTAGGCGAGGACGACGCCCGTTCCCAGGCCGAACGACAGCACGCCGACGAGCTTGCCGATCCACTGGTCCACGAAGCCGCGCGTGCGGTCGAACAGCTCGAAGATCAGCAGGTAGGGGCCGAAGCAGAGCACGATGCCCAGCGCCCGCTGACCTTGCAGCCAGACCCACGCGATGATGCCGAGCACGGTTTGCATGGAGCCGTTGGCGATCCACGCCGCGATCACGCGGCCGTAGCTCGACGGGCTCCACACCGTCGCCCGCTGCTGGACGAGGCCGGTCACTTCGTCGGCCTTGGCGGACACCGCATCGAACTGCTGCACGACGCTCATGGTGCTCGTGGTCGGGGTGCCTGACGCAGCGAGGATTGCGGAGCTGATCGCTTGGGGTACGGCATTGAAAATCGGCTGCTCGATGCGCTGCACGTACTGTCCCGAGCTGGTAATGAGATAGACGATCACGAGCACGCGAAAAATGGACGAGAAGAACCGCTCTTTCGAGAGATAGCCGGTGTGGATGAGGAAGAACTGCCGCAGAATAAACAGTATGGCAGCGGCCTTGAGCGTCGGCACCACGTATGTCAGCTCTTTGGTGATGACAGCATTCATCGTGTTCGTGATGGTATTGATACTGTTCTGCGCCAACGTCACATAGCTAAAACCGACGATGTTCGTGGTGCTGATC
>CAXUIE010000428.1:0-2872 GCA_964250825.1 uncultured Acidisphaera sp.
GCGTCCACCAGGATGTCCTGGCTCGCCGAAAGAAACCCGACCACCGCCGCCGCCGCGACCGCCGGCAGCAGGGCCGCGGCCGGGTTGGACAGGGCGAGCAGCACGCACGCCGCGACGAGCAGCGGCTGCACGGCGAGCAGCCAGCCCCTTCGCCGCCCGAGCCGCCGGAGCGGCCCAGGCGGGGATGCCTGGTCGAGCACCGGCGCCCACAGGAACTTCAGCGTATAGGCGAGGCCGATATTGGCGGTGAGCCCGATCGCCGCGAGCGACACCCCGCCCTCGGACAGCCAGAGCCGGAAGGTGAACCCCGACAGCGGCAGCGGCAGCCCGGCGACGAAGCCGAACGCCGCCATGTGCCAGAGCTGGGCAGTGCCTCGCGCCCTCACCACCCTTCTCCCCGGAGAAGAAGGGCCTGTTGCTCCCTTTCCCTCCAGGAAAGGGCCGGGAAAGGGCGAGCCGGCATCACCCCATCTGCGCCCGCGACCGAGGATTCGGCAATCGCCCTAACCCGAAGTCCGCTCCGTTGCCACCCCATGTGGTCCACGATGCGGTAGCGGAGCCCTCATCATCCTCCGCGCGGGCTCACAGTTGAGCGCGATGAGCAGCAAGCCGGTGGGCTCACGATACCGCCGACCGAGCGGCTGGAGCGAGACGACTGGAGCCGGTTGCGCACCGTCAACGGGCACGAGAGACACCCGAGTACGCGCTTCGCGTCCTGCGTCCTGGAGCCGCTTTCGTCCACTCCGCGCGCTTGCGCGCATGCGGCTCCAGGTCGCGCATGCGCGCGGCCGAGCGCCGGCGGCGCGGATGCAAACGGTTCGCTTTGTTAGCGTTCGCGAGTTCTGCGGCTACCAGGTCCGGTTGTGGCGCCAGCAACTCCTTGCCCGAAGCCTCAACAACCTTTCCGTCCGCCTGAGTGCCGCCGAGGACCACATCGCCGCCTTGCAGGCCATCCGCGACGCCGTTGCCATTAGACGCCGTCTCGCGGACGCCAACCCGGCCCGCTTCGGTCGTGACTTGGCAGCGAGCTTGCGCAATCAGGCGATCATCGAAAAACGTGCGCGCTGTAGTCGGGGCGGCGGCTAGCGACCGCTTCGGCCGGTGGGCCTTCGTAGGTCGCTTAAAAACGCCTTCGCCGAGTGCGATAGCGTGCCGCTGTAGAAGCCGCTTGACAGTTAGATTGACTAACAATATGGTGACAGCGATGGTATCGCGCGACTCTTCCCCGACCGGCCCGGCGCGCCGCTTCGGCTGTTTGATCGGGCAGCTCAAGCAGGCGATCGCGGCGGGCATCGGGCGGGACCATGCGACCTTGGGGCCGCTCGCCGTCATCTTGTGGAACTATCTCGCGCGCAGCCTGCGCCGGTTCGCCGCCCTCCAAGCGCGCTATGAGGCCGGAACGCTGCACGTTTCTCCGTCGCCGCGTGCCTCCGTCGAGCGCGGAGCACCCCCGACGCCGGCACGCCCGGCGCCGCCTCGGCTGCCACGCGGGGCGGTGCTGGCGAGATTCAATGCCGCGCATCTATGCCCGGTGCTGCGGCGCTTCGTGGAAGAGCCGGAAACCCAGGCGCTGCTCGCCGCCGCGCCAGAGATCGGGCGGCTGCTTCGGCCGCTGTGGCGGATGCTGACGCGAGACGAGTTGCCGGAAGGGCTGCGCTTGCCGCCTAGGCCGAAGCGCAAGCCTGCCGCGAACGCCGAGTCGGCGGATGCGCCGGCGTCGAGCGCGCCCCTCCTCCCGGCCTCCTTCCGCAAGGAAAGGAGGGGCGTTTCCGTCCCAGCGTATCTCGGTGGACGGCGGCGGCGGCCGTTTTCGCTCGCCTAAACGCGACCCGCATCGGCGCGCCAAAAACGTTCCGGACTGTTACCGAACGGCTAAGCCGCCTCCGTCCGCTCCGCGCGCTTGCGCGCGTGCGGGTCGAGGTGGCGCTTGCGCAGCCGGACCGCCCCCGGCGTCACCTCCACCAGCTCATCGTCCTCTATATAGGCGATCGCCTGCTCCAGGCTCATGCGGCGCGGCGGGATCAGCAGCATCGCCTCGTCCTTGCCGGCGGCGCGGATGTTGGTGAGCTTCTTCTCCTTGATCGGGTTCACGTCGAGGTCGGACTCCCGGCTGTGCTCGCCCAGGATCATGCCCTCGTAGACCTTCTCGCCCGGATCGACGAACAACGTGCCGCGCTCCTGCAAGTACCACAGGGCGTAATGCACCGCTTCGCCATTGGAGTTGGAGATCAGCGAGCCGTTGCGCCGCCCCTCGATCGGCCCCTTCCACGGCCCGTAGCCCGAGAACAGCCGGTTCATGATGCCGGTGCCGCGGGTGTCGGTGAGGAACTCGCCATGATACCCAATGAGCCCCCGGCTTGGGACGTGGAAGGTGAGCCGCACCTTGCCGCCGCCGGACGGGCGCATGTCCCGGAGCTCGCCCTTGCGGCGGCTGATCTTGTCGACGACGATGCCGGAATAGGGCTCGTCCACGTCGACCAGCACCTCCTCCATCGGCTCCTGGCGGTCGCCGCTCTCGGGGTCGACGCGGGTCAGCACCTTCGGCCTTCCGATCGCCAGCTCGAAGCCCTCGCGGCGCATCTGCTCGATCAGCACGCCCAACTGCAATTCGCCGCGCCCGGCCACCTCGAACGCCTCGCTTTCCTGGCTGTCGCTCACCTTGATGGCGACGTTGCCCTCCGACTCCCGGTACAGCCGGTCGCGGATCTGCCGCGACGTGACCTTCTTGCCCTCGCGGCCGGCCAGAGGGCCGTCGTTGATGCGGAAGGTCATCGCCAAGGTCGGCGGATCAACCGGGATCGCGGCCAGCGGGGCGGCCAGCTCCGGCGCGCCGATGGTGTCCGGGATCGTGGCGTCGGTCAGCCCGGCCACC
>CAXUIE010000429.1:0-2857 GCA_964250825.1 uncultured Acidisphaera sp.
GAGCCCGCCCGCGTCAGGAACTCGGCATCCTCCTTGGTGTAGATGTCGTTGGTAATGGCCGCGATTTCGTAGCGGCCGCGCAACTGTTTGCAGAGCGCGTCCATCAACGCCGTCTTTCCGGTGCCGACCGGGCCGCCGACGCCGACGCGGAGCGGACCGTTGGGGGAAACTGTCATGAGCGGAACAGCCTTGTGTACTGGGTTTCGTGCCGCATGGATGCCAAGTCGACGCGAAATGCACAGCCGCCGACATCGTCAAGTGACGCGTCGCGCGTTTCCTCCGCGACGGCGAGCAGGGTCGGCTGCAACGCCGCGAGCACCGCGACCCCAGCACTTTGCCCGAGCGGCACCAGCCGCACGCCGGCGGAGATCAGGTTGGAGGTGAAGGCGTGTAGGTAGGCGAGGGCGACGTCGTCCTCCGCGATCCCGTGCGCGCCGGCGAGCGTGCCGACGGCGACGGGGTAGGGCGTTTTCCTTCCCGCCATGGCGGAGGTCCAAACATCCGCTGCATGCCCGAACGCCACCCCCTGCGCCATCGCCTCCAGCCGCCGCTCGCGTGACGGAGCAACCGCGCGGGCGAGCGCCGCCACGTCGCAGCCGCGATGCGCGTGGCGCAGCAGGATCGCGTCCGACCGGCCGCTTCCGTGCGCGAGCACCACCTCCAGCCAGTCTTGCAACGTGTCGCTGTCCCGCACGTCACCCGCCTCCACCGCCCACTCAAGCCCGTGCGAGTAGGCGAACGCACCGGTCGGGAAGGCAGGCGACAGCCACGTCATGAGGCGCAGCAGCGCGACAGGCTCAATCATGATCGTGATGATGATGATGATGATGATGATGATGCGGCGCGGGGCCGCCCTCGTAGGCGCCGGCTTCCGGGTCGAACGGCGCCTCGATGCGGGCCACGTGGCCGCCGAGCAGCCCGATCATCGCCTCGATCACGTGGTCGGCGCGGATGCGGATGCGCCCGCCCGCGAACTGGATCGGCAAATGCCGGTTGCCGAGGTGCCACGCGATGCGGGCCAGCGCGCCCTCACCATGCGCGTGGACTTCCAGCAGCGCCTCGGGCCGCGCGCAAACCCGGACCACGCCCGCCTCGGTCGTCAGGCCATCGCCGTCGCGCAGCCGTACCGCTTGCGGCAAGTCGAGCAGAACCTCCCGTCCGGTTTCGGTTGCCAGCACGATGCGCCGCCGATGTCTGCGGTCGAAGTCAATCAGGACGCGGTCGACGGCCCGCGCCTCGTCCCAGGTGCCTGCGGGAAGAACTTCCCCGGCGTGCATCAGAACAAGAAGTAGCGCTGCGCCATTGGCAGCAGGGTTGCCGGTTCGCAGGTGAGCAGCGCCCCGTCGGCGCGCACCTCATAGGTTTCGGCGTCCACCTCGATCACCGGCAGCGCGTCATTGTGAATCATGGAGCGCTTGCCGATGCCACCGCGCGTGTCTCCGACCGCCGCGAGCTTGCGCCGAAGTCCGAGCGCGTGGCCGATGTTGCCGTCCAGCGCAGCACCGGACAGGAAGGTGATGCAAGTCGCCGCGAGCGTGCCGCCAAGCGCGCCGAACATCGGCCGGTAGTGCACCGGCTGCGGCGTCGGGATGGAGGCGTTCGGGTCGCCCATCGCGGCCAGCGCGATGGAGCCGCCCTTGATGACCAGGTCGGGCTTGACGCCGAAGAACGCCGGCGACCAGAGCACGAGGTCGGCTAGCTTGCCCACCTCGACCGAGCCGACCTCGCGCGCCAAGCCCTGCGCGATGGCCGGGTTGATGGTGTATTTCGCGACGTAACGTTTCACCCGCGCGTTGTCGGCCTCGCCGTCGCCCGGCAGCGAGCCGCGCTGTCCTTTCATCTTGTGCGCGGTCTGCCAGGTGCGGATGATGACCTCGCCGACCCGCCCCATCGCCTGGCTGTCGGACGAGATCATCGAAAGCGCGCCCATGTCGTGCAGGATGTCCTCCGCGGCGATCGTTTCCCGCCGGATGCGGCTTTCGGCGAACGCCACGTCCTCCGGGATCGCCGGGTCGAGGTGATGGCACACCATGAGCATGTCGAGATGCTCGTCGAGCGTGTTCGCGGTGTAGGGCCGCGTTGGATTGGTCGAGCTCGGCAGCACGTTGGCGAGGCCCGCCACCTTGATGATGTCGGGCGCGTGCCCACCGCCGGCACCCTCCGTGTGGAAGGCGTGGATCGTGCGGCCGGCGAACGCGGCGATCGTGTCCTCGACGAAGCCTGACTCGTTCAACGTGTCCGTGTGGATCATGACCTGCACGTCGTAGCGGTCGGCCACCGATAGCGCGCAATCGATCGCGGCGGGCGTCGTGCCCCAGTCCTCGTGCAGCTTGAGGCAGGAGGCGCCGGCGCGGATCATTTCTTCGAGCGCCGCAGGCCGCGACGCATTACCCTTGCCGGCGAAAGCCAGATTGACCGGCAGGCCCTCGGCCGCCTGCAACATCCGCGCGAGATGCCACGGCCCCGGCGTGCAGGTGGTGGCGGACGTGCCGGTCGCCGGGCCGGTGCCGCCGCCCACCATGGTGGTGATGCCGGAGGCGAGCGCGTCATCGGCCTGCTGGGGACAGATGAAATGGATGTGCGCGTCGACCCCGCCCGCGGTCAGGATCTTGCCTTCGCCGGCGATGATCTCGGTCCCCGGGCCGATGATGATGTCGACGCCGGGCTGGACGTCGGGATTGCCCGCCTTTCCGATGCCCGCGATCCGCCCGCCGGTGATCGCGACGTCGGCCTTCACGATGCCCCAGTGATCGACGATGAGCGCGTTGGTGATGACGGTGTCCACCGCACCCTCGGCCTGCGCCGCCTGGCTTTGCCCCATCCCGTCGCGGATCACCTTGCCGCCGCCGAACTTCAC
>CAXUIE010000430.1:0-2855 GCA_964250825.1 uncultured Acidisphaera sp.
GTCGCGGCCATCGTCGGCGGCGCGAAGGTGTCGACGAAGCTTGCCTTGCTCGCCAATTTGTTGGGCAAGGTCGATGTGCTGGTGATCGGCGGCGCGATGGCGAACTCGTTCCTGGCCGCCCAGGGCGCGGCGGTCGGCAAGTCCCTGCAAGAGGCCGACATGCATGACACCGCCCGCGCCATCGTCGCCAAGGCGGCGGACAAGGGTTGCGGTATCGTGCTGCCCAGCGATGCGGTGGTCGCGTTCGAATTCAAGCCGAACCCGCCCACACAGACCGTCGTGATCGAGGACGTGCCGCCCGAGGCGATGATCCTGGACGTCGGGCCGGCGACGGTGCGCGGCCTTGTTGAACGCCTCGGCTCCCTCAAGACCCTGGTGTGGAACGGGCCGCTCGGCGCGTTCGAGGTGCCGCCGTTCGAGGTGTCGACGGTGGCGCTGGCGGAGGCGGTCGCGCAGGCGACGGAGGCGGGAACGCTGCGCAGCGTCGCGGGCGGCGGCGACACGGTGGCCGCGCTGCGACAGGCGGGGGTCCTGGACCGGCTCAGCTACGTGTCGAGCGCCGGGGGCGCGTTCCTCGAGTGGATCGAGGGAAAGACGCTCCCCGGCGTCGCAGCGCTCGAGTAGCATGTAGGCGGACGCAGTCCGCCGTTTCGGGCCGCCGGGCGGCGGAATGCGTCCGCCCTACGAGGATGTAGCGAATGTCGCAGACTTTGATCCGTCCTCCGGCGGCGGCGCCGTTTGAGCCGCTGCACCAGCCGGTCAAGCCGGTGACGCGACGGTTCAACGTCGTGTCCGATTACGAGCCGAACGGCGATCAGCCGACCGCCATCCGCGAGCTCGTCGCGGGCGTGGAGGCGCAAGAGCGCGATCAGGTGCTGCTCGGCGTCACCGGCTCGGGCAAGACCTTCACGATGGCCAAGACGATCGAGGCAGTGCAGAAGCCGACCTTGATCCTGGCGCCGAACAAGACGCTCGCCGCCCAGCTATACGGCGAGATGAAAAGTTTCTTCCCGGATAACGCCGTCGAATACTTCGTCAGCTACTACGACTACTATCAGCCCGAAGCCTACGTTCCGCGCACCGACACGTATATCGAGAAGGACGCGCAGATCAACGAGCAGATCGACCGGATGCGCCACGCCGCCACGCAAGCGTTGCTGGAGCGCAACGACGTGGTGATCGTGGCCTCGGTGTCCTGCATCTACGGCATCGGATCGGTTGAAACCTATTCGCGCATGACGATCAGGATGGAGACCGGCGGCCGCATCGACCGCGACCGATTGGCCAAGGCGCTGGTCGAGCTGCAGTACCGCCGCAATGACAGCGCGTTTCAGCGCGGCGCATTCCGCCTCCGGGGCGAGACCGTCGACATTTTCCCGAGCCACCTCGAGGATCGCGCCTGGCGCATCACCCTGTTCGGCGACGAGATCGAGGGCATCCACGAGTTCGACCCGCTGACCGGCGAGCGCGCCGCCGCGCTCGACAGCGTGACGGTGTACGCGAACAGCCACTACGTCACCCCGCGCCCCACGCTGGCGCAGGCGATCATCCACATCAAACAGGAGCTGAAGGAACGCCTCGCGCAACTGAACGCGGAGGGCAAGCTGCTGGAAGCCGAGCGGCTGACGCAGCGCACCACCTTCGACATCGAGATGATGGAAACCACCGGCTCCTGCAAGGGGATCGAGAATTACTCGCGCTATCTGTCCGGCCGGAACCAGGGCGATCCGCCGCCGACCTTGTTCGAATATCTTCCGGAGAACGCCCTGCTGATCGTGGACGAAAGCCACGTGACGGTGCCGCAGATCGGCGGGATGTACAAGGGCGACTTCGCGCGGAAGTCGATCCTGGCCGAGTTCGGCTTCCGCCTGCCGTCCTGCACCGACAACCGCCCGCTCAAGTTCCAGGAATGGGAGCGGTTCCGGCCGCAAACGCTGTTCGTCAGCGCCACCCCCGGGCCGTGGGAGATGGAGCGCACCGCCGGCGTATTCGCCGAGCAGGTGATCCGCCCCACGGGGCTGATCGACCCGATGACCGAAATGCGCCCGGTCGAACGGCAAGTGGACGACCTGCTCGCCGAGTGCCGCGGCGCCATGCAGCGCGGCGGGCGCGTGCTCGTCACCACCTTGACCAAGCGCATGGCCGAGGACTTGACCGAGTACCTGACCGAGCACGGCGTGAAGGTGCGCTACCTCCACTCCGACATCGACACCCTGGAGCGCATCGAGATCATCCGCGACCTTCGGCTCGGCGTGTTCGACGTGCTGGTCGGCATCAACCTGCTGCGCGAAGGGCTCGACATCCCCGAATGCGTGCTGGTCGCGATCCTCGACGCCGACAAGGAGGGGTTCCTGCGCTCGGGCACATCGCTGATCCAGACGATCGGCCGCGCCGCGCGCAACATCGACGGGCGCGTGATCCTCTACGCCGACGTGATGACCGACAGCCTGCGCCGCGCGATCGGCGAAACCGAGCGGCGACGGGCCAAGCAGACCGCCTGGAACGAGGCGCACGGGATCACGCCGCAATCGGTGAAGAAGCAGATCGGCTAGGTGATGTCGTCCGTGTTCGAGCAGGACTACGTGACGGTGGCGCCCGTGCGGGACTCCACGGCGAAGGAGTTCGTCGGCAAGGATCTCAAGGCGTCCATCGCCGAGCTCGAGAAACGGATGCGCGGCGCCGCCGCCGATCTCGAGTTCGAGCAAGCGGCCCGGCTGCGCGACGAGATCAAGCGGCTGGAAGCACTCGAACTCGGGCTAGAGCCGCCGCCGGTCGCGTCGGCCGCCATGCGCCCCAAGCGCGACCGCACGCCCGAGCCGCTCGGCCCAGGCGGGGGCGGCTACGATCCCGCGAAG
>CAXUIE010000431.1:0-2849 GCA_964250825.1 uncultured Acidisphaera sp.
CGGCTGCGCGATCGCCCCGGCGGGCGCTTCCATCGGCTCGGGCGAGGCGCGCGACCTCCGCGACGGCGGCGCGGCGTTCGGCGGCTACGACGTCCGCCGGGCCGTCCGCCACGTGAACGAAGCCATCCGCGCGGCCGTCCTCGGCATGGACGCGGCGGATCAGGCGACGCTCGACGCGCGGCTGATCGCACTCGACGGCACACAAGACAAATCGCATCTGGGCGGCAATGCCCTGCTTGCCGTGTCGCTCGCGGCGGCGCACGCCGCGGCCAACGCGCGCGGCCTCCCGCTTTGGCGCCATCTCGGCGGAGCCGAGGCATCGCTGCTGCCATTGCCGCAAATCCAAATCTTCGGCGGCGGCGCTCACGCCGGACAGCGCATCGACATCCAGGACTTGATGGTTGTCTGCCCGGCCGCGCGGAGCTTCGCCGAGGCGCTTGACTGGACCGCCGAGGTGTATCGCGCCGCGGGCTCCCTGATGCGCGCGCGCGGCCGGCTCGCGGGCGTCGCCGACGAAGGCGGCTGGTGGCCCGACTTCGCGACGAACGAAGAAGCGCTGGCCACGCTGGTGCGCGCCATCGAGCAGGCGGGCTTCAGGCCGGGTGCGGAAATCGGCATCGCGCTCGACATCGCCGCATCCGAGTTCGGTCGGAACGGACATTACCGGCTCGCCCTGGAGAGCCGCGAACTCGACACCGACGACATGATTAGGATGCTGGCGGGCTGGGTCGAGAGCCATCCCATTCTCTCGATCGAGGACCCGCTGGCGGAGGACGATGCGGCCGGGTTCGCCGCCTTCACTTGCGAGGTGGGCGGACGCGTGCAGGTCGTGGGCGACGATTTCCTCGTGACCGACGCCGGGCGCATCCGCTTGGCAGCCGAGCGGGGGGCTGCGAACGCCGTGCTGCTCAAGCCCAACCAGCGCGGCACCCTCAGCGAAACGCGGGCCGCGTGGGACGCCGCACGCGCGGCCGGCTTCGCTTCCATCGTTTCCGCCCGCTCGGGGGAAACCGAGGACGTGTCGATCGCGCACCTCGCGGTCGGCTGGGGCGTGGGGCAGCTCAAGGTCGGCTCGTTCGCGCGCGGCGAGCGCATGGCGAAGTGGAACGAAGCGCTGCGCATCGAGGAAGCGCTCGGCCCGCTCGCCCGCTTTCCCGGCGGGTCGGTGCTCGGGCGCTCGGGCGCATGAGGGTCCTGCTGCATTACGCGGCCGGGCCGGATCTTTCCGCGAGGCTCGCGACGCTTGGCCTCGACCTCGTTGTATGCCCCGAGGCGGACGACGAACGGCTGTTCGGCTTGCTCCCCGAAACCGAAGTAATCTGGCACTCGATCCGCCGCGCGGACGCCGCCGTGATGGACGCCGCACCTCGGCTGCGCCTCATCCAGAAGATCGGCGTCGGCGTCAACACGATCGACCTCGAAGCGGCGCGGGCGCGCGGCATCGCCGTGTGCAATCTGCCGGGGACCAACGCCCGCGCCGTCGCCGAGCATACGCTTCTGCTGATGTTGGCCGCGTTGCGTCGCCTGACGCGATTCGACGCGGCGACGCGCGCCGGACACGGCTGGTCGCTCGAACCCGCGATGCAGGACGGGTTGGGCGAGCTTGGTGGCCGCACCGTGGGCTTGATCGGCTACGGCGAGATACCGCGCGTGCTGGCCCCCGTGCTCGTCGCACTCGGCTGCCGCGTGCTCTACACCGCGCGCAGCGAGCGGCCCGACGCTCCGGCGCGCTTCGTCGATCTCGAGACGCTGCTCGCGCAATCCGACGTGGTGTCGTTGCACGTGCCGCTGAGCGACGCGACCGCCCACCTGCTCGACGCGAGCCGGTTGGCGCGCATGAAGCCGGGCGCGATCCTGGTCAACACCGCGCGCGGCGGCCTCGTCGATCAGGCCGCGCTGACCGAAGCGCTGCGCGCCGGCCGCCTTGCCGCCGCCGGGCTCGACGTGTTCGCCGAGGAGCCCGCCGATTCCGCCGATCCGTTGTTTCGCCTGCCAAACGTGACGGCGACGCCGCACGTGGCCTGGATCACCGACGGCACCTTCGACCGCAGCTTCGCGCTCGCCGCCGAGAACGTCCGCCGCCTGGCCGCGGGCGATGCCTTGCTTCACCGGGTCACATGAGGAGCGCGCGATGAGCGACGATGCCGCGCTGGACGCCATCGCCGCGATCGTTCCCCCGCTGCTCGGCGCCATGGACGCGCTCGGGTTCGTCGCGCGGCACCTGGCACCGATGCGCCTCCCCTCGCTGCTGTCCGCAACCGGGCCGATAGACGCG
Organism: uncultured Acidisphaera sp.; assembly: GCA_964250825.1. Classification (GTDB taxonomy): domain Bacteria; phylum Pseudomonadota; class Alphaproteobacteria; order Acetobacterales; family Acetobacteraceae; genus CAVWQV01. The sequence continues at coordinate 2,276 of CAXUIE010000431.1, forward strand.
AGCTTGCGCGAAGCGCTCGACCACTGCCGGGCCGGCCCCTGGCCGGAACCGCTCGAAGCGGTGCGCGATCACCTCGCCGCCGCCGCGGAAGCGGCCTTGCTCGCGTTCGACGGCCTGCGCGCGGCGGCAGCGGCGCCGGAGGGATCGCGGGAGGCGTATCGGGCGCTGCGCAACCTCAGCCGCGCCGAAGCGGCACTCTACCCTGCCGCGTTCGTGCTGCCGGCGGTGAGCCGGTTCTACCTGGAGCCCGAGACGAGGGACGGCGCGAGGGCGGACGAGCTGGCGCGGGCGGACCCCACGCGGGGCGAGGTCGGCGTCATGCACGCGGGCGAGCGGCCCGGCGAGCGCGGCGGCTTCTCGCTCTACGTGCCGGAGGACTACGATCCGGCGCGCGCTTACCCGCTTGTCATGGCGCTGCATGGCGGCAGCGGCAACGGTGCGGCGTTCCTGTGGTCGTGGCTTCGGTCGGCGCGGACGCGCGGGGCAATCCTGGTCGCGCCCACCGCGCCCGGCCCGCCCGGGGCTTTGCGCGAACCCGAGCAAGATGCCGTCTTTCTCGATCGCATTCTCGCGC
>CAXUIE010000432.1:0-2833 GCA_964250825.1 uncultured Acidisphaera sp.
GTCCTCGGCGCGGGGCAGCTTGAGCACCAGCACCAGGCCCATGTTCGGGAGGACCGGGAAGGGGTGCGCCGGGTCGATCGCCAGCGGCGTCAGCACGGGGAACACCCGCTCCATGAACCAGGCGTCGAGCCAGGCCACGTCGTCCGCGCGGAGGGCGGCCGTTTCGCACACCTCGATGCCGGCCGCGCGCAGCAGGTCGCGCAGCTCGGACCAGACCCGCTGCTGGTCGGTGAGCAGCGCTTCGGCGCGAACCCGGATCTCGGCTAGCTGCTGCGCGGGGGTGCGGCCGTCGGGCGAGTGCGTCACCAGCCCGGCCTTGGCTTGCCCGATGAGGCCGGCGACGCGGACGGAGTAGAACTCGTCGAGGTTGGAGGCGCTGATGGAGACGAAGCGGACGCGCTCCAGCAGCGGGTGCCGGGCGTTCTCCGCCTCCTCCACGACGCGATGGTTGAAGTCGAGCCAGGACAGCTCGCGATTGATGAACCGAGCCGGGCCATCGGCCGCGATGGCGGGAGCGGGGGGCTCGGGCGCGGCCGGCTGGGACGCGGAAGCGGGTTCGAGGCGTTCGAGGGCGGCGACATCGTGCGCGGCGGCGTTCATGCGCGCTATTCTATCGGAGCTTGCCCCCGTACGGCGAGGCCGCCTCGCTCGGCCACAAAAGCGGTAGGGCACTTGTGGTTAATTTGCGCGCAACCCGTCGTTTCACATCTGATGGCCAGCCCGCCCAGGGTCGGACCTCGCTCGCGCAAGCGCCGCGACTCTAGCTGGGCTTCGGTCGCCGTCTCGCTTGGATCCATGTGTCTGCTTAAGGGCTGACGTAGCGCATTTGCTGGAGGTCAGTAATCAATCCGGGGCCGGTCGGGCGCCATCCGAGGCGTGCCTGGGTTTGCGAACTTGAGGCCGGCAAGTCGAGCCCGGCAAACGCCGCAAGCCATCCAAAATGACCGGCCGCTTCTTCCGGAGACAGCGCAACTACCGGCACCTTCAAGCCTTGGCCGATGACTTCCGCGATGCCGCGGACGGGGATGCCTTCCTCAGCCACCGCGTGATATCTCGCGCCCGCTTCCCGTTTCTCCAGTGCCAGCCTGTAGAGACGGGCGACATCGAGCACGTGCGCCGCCGGCCAGCGGTTGAGTCCGTCGCCCACATACGCCGAGACGCCTTTCTCGCGGGCTATAGCCAGCGCGGAGGTTATGAGGCCCTGTTTGACCTTGTCGTGAACTTGGGGAAGGCGCACGACCGACACGTTGACCCCAGCCGCCGACATCGATGCTCCCGCTAATTCCGAAGCCACCCGAGGGTTTGGATGACTCGTGTTGAAGACGTCCTCGGTGGCCGGTTGACCTGGCACGGCGTTCCCCATTCCGGTCCCGGACGTGATGACCAGAAGCCGGTCAGATCCGATGAGCGCGCCGCCGAGAGCCTCGATAGCACGCCTGTCCTTCTCGCAATTGGCAACGAAATTCGAGAAGTCGTGGTCGAAGGCGGTGTGGATCACTCCGTCCGACTTGGCCGCCCCGCTCCGTAGACTTTCCAGGTCTTCAAGATCGCCCCGATGCACCTCGGCGCCAGCAGCGATGAGAGACTGGGCTCCCAAGTCGGACCGCGTCAGTCCAAGTACCTGATGGCCAGCGTTGATGAGTTCTCGAACAACGACGGAACCGATAAAGCCGGTTGCGCCGGTTACAAACACGCGCATGCGCTGATCCTCCAAATTCTTGGAGATTGTGGGCATGCCGCGCATGCTGTTAAAGTAGTGATCTTATCGTGGTACACTAGCTAACAGGATGCGCGCTCTTGGCCGACGGCAGTTCTCTCGGGGCCTATCTTCGGAACCGACGCACCAAGCTCGATCCCGCGTCGTTCGGCGTTGCGGGCAGTCGACGGCGAACCTCGGGATTGCGCCGCGAAGAGGTGGCCCAGCGAGCCAACATCAGCGCGACCTGGTATACCTGGTTGGAGCAGGGCCGCGGCGGAAGCCCCTCAGCGGACGTGCTCGACCGGATCGCGCGGGCGCTGACGCTGACCGACGTGGAGCGCGAGCACCTGTTCCTCATCGGCCTCGGGCGCCCGCCCGAAATCCGCTATCGTGGCAGCGACGCGATCACGCCGAGGCTGCAACGCCTACTCGACACGCTTACCTACAGCCCTGCGATCGTCAGGACGGCGACATGGGACGTCGTCGCCTGGAACCGCGCGGCCGCGGCCGTGCTCACCGACTACGGCTCCCTGCCGCCAGATCAGCGAAACATCCTCCGCATGATCTTCTGCGACTCCCGAGTCCGCGCGGTGCAGTCTGAATGGGAAGAGGTGGCCCGCTTCGTCGTGGCCGCTTTTCGGATCGATGCCGCGCGCGCGGGCGCTGACGCCGAGGTTGCGCCGCTCGTCGACGAACTGTGTCGATCGAGCCCAGAGTTCGCGTCCATGTGGCGCGACAACGACGTGCAGACGCACGGCGACGGCGTCAAGCAACTGCGCCATCCCCAGTTGGGACCGCTAGCCTTGGAATACTCCGCCTTTGCCGTGGACGGTCGGCCGGACCTCAGCTTGATCATCTACAATCCGGCTACGTCAGCCGACCGAAGGCTCATCGAGTCGCTGGTCGCGGTAAATCCAGCTCTAGCTGCGGAGTGACTCCGCTTTCCGCCCGGGAGGCATCTCGGGGACGCTCGGCGCCAACGTTGGCCATCAGTCGTTGACGTGCGGCACTCGAAACCGAAGACGGGCGGCTCGGGCGGAAGCTCAAATCTCCACAGCCTGTGCGGTCTCGTGCTCGTGCTCCCCCCCCTTCCAGTCGCGCCAGAACCCGGCCGGCCACGGCGCGCGTCACCGC
>CAXUIE010000433.1:0-2815 GCA_964250825.1 uncultured Acidisphaera sp.
ACCAGGTGCAGCGCGCGCCGTCCGCGAGCGCCTGCAAGGGGCGCTCGGCGCGGCCGCACGTGATCGCCATCGCGCACCCCGACTGGGTCGCGATCCGCGCCGCGGCGAGCTTGGTGCGCATCCCGCCGCTCGAATAACCGGGCGGCGGTTCTCCGCCCATCGCCTCGATGTCCGGCGTGACCGCGAGCGCGACCGGAACATGCGCCGCCTGCGGATCGCGGCCCGGGTCCGCCGTGTAAAGGCCGTCGATGTCGGACAACAGCACGAGCTGGTCGGCCTGCACCATCTCCGCCACCCGAGCGGCGAGGCGGTCGTTGTCGCCGAAACGGATCTCGGCGGTCGCCACCGTGTCGTTCTCGTTGATCACGGGAACGCAGCCGAGCCCGAGCAAGGTCATGAGAGTCGCCCGCGCGTTGAGATACCTGCGGCGGTCTTCCGTGTCGTCGAGCGTCAGCAGCAGTTGGGCGGCCGTGAGGCCGGAGGCCGACAACGCCTCGCTCCAGCCTTGCGCGAGGCGGATCTGCCCCACTGCGGCGGCGGCCTGCTTCTCCTCAAGCCGCAACCGGCGCTGGGTCAGTCCGAGCGCGTGCCGCGCCAGCGCGATGGCGCCGGAGGAAACGACGATCACGTCGGTGCCCCGGGCGCGGCAGCTTGCGATGTCGGCGGCGATGTCGCGGAGCCAGCGCGCGCGCAACGCCGCTTCCGCCCCGTCCACGACGAGGGTGCTGCCGATCTTGACGACCAGGCGTTGAGCGGCGCGAAGGGCGGGCAGGGCGGTCCCGCCGCGCGAGCCTGCCGCGCTTGGGCGACTTCGCTCCCCAGGGCGCGCAGGACGTCGGCAACGCCCTGGCCTGTGGCGCCGGACAGCAGCATGACCGGCCGGCCGGACGCCTTGCGCAGGGCGGCCACCCGCGCCGAGGATTCGCGCGCCGTCATCGCGTCGCACTTGTTCAGCCCGATCAGCTCCGGCTTGCGGGCCAACCCGGCGTCGTAGGCGGCTAGCTCGGCCCGCACCGTGCGCCAGGCGCGCACCGCGTCGCCCGCCGCGCCGTCCACGAGGTGCAGCAGCACCGCGCAGCGCTCGACATGACCGAGAAAGCGGTCGCCGAGCCCCGCGCCATCATGCGCGCCGGCGATCAAGCCGGGAATGTCCGCCACGACGAACTCCTCGGCCGCGGAAAGGCGCACCACGCCGAGCTGCGGATGCAAGGTGGTGAACGGATAATCGGCCACTTTCGGCCGCGCCGCCGAGACCGCAGCGAGGAACGTGGACTTGCCCGCGTTCGGCAGCCCGACCAGGCCCACATCGGCGATCAGCTTGAGGCGGAGCCACACCCAGCGCTCCTCGCCGGGAAACCCGGGCGTCGCGCGGCGCGGCGCGCGGTTGGTTGAGCTCTTGAAATGCGCGTTGCCGAAGCCGCCGTCGCCGCCGCGGCAAAGCAGGATGCGCTTGCCCGGCGCGTCCAGGTCGGCGAGCAGGGTTTCCCGATCGTCGGCGATGATCTCGGTGCCGACCGGAACCTTGATGACGACGTCGGGGGCGCTGGCGCCGGTGCGGTCCGCGCCCGAGCCGTTGCCGCCCTTCGGCGCGCGGAAATGCTGGGTGTAGCGAAAGTCGAGCAGGGTGTTCAGGTTTGCCACCGCCTCGAAGGCGATGTCGCCACCCCTGCCGCCGTTGCCGCCATCCGGGCCGCCGAACTCGACGAAACGCTCGCGACGGAACGCCACGACGCCGTTGCCGCCGTCGCCGGATCGGACATAGATCTTGGCTTGGTCGAGAAATTTCATGATTGGCTATCTAGGACGAAAAAGGGGCCGGCTCGCGCCGACCCCGGTATTGCGACCAAACGGACCGGCGGAGACTACTCGGGGGCGACAGGGACGCGCGGGGCCGACGGCTCCGGCGGGTTCGCGTATGGCGCCACGGACACGTGGACCCGGCCCTCGGCCCTACGCGTGAACTGCACGCGGCCGTCGACCAGTGCGAAGATCGTGTGATCGCGTCCAAGGCCCACGTTGGTGCCGGGCTTCCACTTCGTGCCGCGCTGGCGGAGTATGATGTTTCCGGCAACAACCGCCTGGCCGCCCGACTTTTTGATGCCGAGCCGGCGCCCCGCCGTGTCGCGCCCGTTGCGGGACGAGCCGCCCGCCTTCTTGTGTGCCATGGAGGGCTCCCTCAGGCCGTGACGATCTCGCCCACCCGCAACACGGTGACGTGCTGACGGTGGCCGTTCTTGCGCCGGCTGTTCTGCCGCCTGCGCTTCTTGAAGACGATGATCTTGTCGAGCCGGTCCTGCGCGATAACCGTCGCGGTGACCGACGCGCCGGCCACCGTCGGCGCGCCGAGCGTGAGGCCGCCAGCATGTCCGCCGACCGCCAGGACGTCCGTGAACGTGACCTCGGCGCCCGGCGCTGCCTCCAGCTTCTCGACCTTCAGCACGGATGCCGGGGTCACGCGGTACTGCTTCCCACCGGTGCGGATAACTGCGAACATCGATCAATCCTGTATCGCCACGCGCCCGCCTTCGGCCATGGCAAAAAGGGCCTGTCAGCCGAGGCCGCCGGAACGCGGGTGGAATATTGGGCGCCGGCTATGTTGTCAACAGGGGGCGTCATCTCGGTTGCGGACCCGGCGCCCGTTGCTTATAAGCCGCGCGCGCCGGAGAGGTGACAGAGTGGTCGATTGTGACGGTCTCGAAAACCGTTGTACGTGCAAGCGTACCGTGGGTTCGAATCCCACCCTCTCCGCCATCTCGGAACGGTCCAGCCCGGAGACATAGGTGACACTTTGTTCCTAAGACATGGGTGACCACCT
>CAXUIE010000434.1:0-2800 GCA_964250825.1 uncultured Acidisphaera sp.
CCCGGTTCGCCGAACGCCTGCTGGCCCGCCTGGCGGACGACGCCGACGAGCTTGACGCGGCCACGCGCGGACGCATCGAGGCCATCGCGCGGGCGCTCTCCCGCCGCGCCATCGGCCCGCTCAAGGTTTGGCGGGCGATGCTCCGCGCCGTCGGCACGCCCCCCGCCGAGCCGGGCACGCGGCCGGACCACGTGCTGTTTCTCCGGCTCGACCGGCGGGAAGCGGGCGACCGGGACGTCGGGCTGCACCGGCACTGGCTCGACCCGACCGTGCCGTTCGCCGCCACCTTGGCCGAGCCGGCCCAGGGCCTGCTCGTCACCTCGGCCACCTTGCGCGACAGCGGCGACCACGACGCCGAAAGCGCCTGGGAAAGCGCCGAGCAGCGGGTGGGCGCCCCGCACCTCCCCTCGCCCGCGATCCGCGCCGCCGTCCCGAGCCCGTTCGACTACGCCGCGCAAACCCGCGCCTTCGTGGTGACGGATCTCGCCCCGGGCAACCTGGACGCGCTCGCAGGCGCCTTCCGGGCGCTGTTCATGGCGTCGGGCGGCGGGGCGCTCGGCTTGTTCACCGCCATCCGCCGGCTCCTTCTCGTCCATGAGCGGATCGCGCCCGGCCTGGAGGCGGCCGGCATTCCCCTGCTCGCCCAGCACGTCGATCCGATGGACAACGCGACGCTGGTCGACATCTTCCGCGCCGAGGAGGACAGCTGCCTGCTCGGCACGGACGCCATGCGCGACGGGGTGGACGTGCCGGGCCGCTCGCTCCGCCTGGTGGCGTTCGAGCGGGTGCCCTGGCCGCGCCCGGACATCCTCCATCGCGAGCGGCGCGCGCATCTCTCGGGCGGCGACCCGAAATCGTTCGACGACCGGATCGCGCGGATGCGGCTGCGCCAGGCGTTCGGCAGGCTGATCCGCCGCGCATCCGACCGGGGCGTGTTCGTGCTGCTGGACCGGCAGATGCCGACCCGGCTGTTGTCCGCCTTCCCCGCCGGCGTGCGCGTCCGCCGGGTCGGCCTCGCCGAAGCGGCCGCCGCCACGCGCGACTTCCTCGCCGGAGCGTGACAGGATGGATCGCTTGATCTGCGGCGCGGCTTGCCGCAGGGTTGGCCCGATCGAAACGGAGATATGATTAATGCTCGCGCGCGCCGGCCTCGACCCGCAGGAAGCGCTGGTCTGCACCATGGTGCTCGTCGCCGCCGCCGATGGCGGCATCACCGACCGGGAGATCGGCGTAATGGCCGCCCAGGTGCAAACGTTGCCCGTGTTCGAGGATTTCTCCACCGACCGGCTCCGCGCCGCGACCGAGGCCGCCGTGGGCCTGCTCGGCGAGGAGGAAGGGCTGAGCCACGCCGGCCGGCTGGTGCGCGAGGCGCTTTCGCCCCGGCTGCGCGAGACCGCCTACGCGCTGGCCTGCGAGGTGGTCGCCGCCGACAAGGAGGTGGGCCAGCAATCCCTGCAGATGCTCGAGTTCGTGGTCAACGAGCTCCACCTCGACCCGCTGGTCGCCGCCGCCATCGAGCGCGGCGTGCGCGCCCGCTACCGGCAAGGGTGAGCCGGGTCGAGCACAGCCGCGTCGCCGCCAACGGCCTGAATTTCCACCTCGCTCGCGCCGGCTCCGGCCCGCCGCTGATATTCCTGCACGGCTGGCCCGAGTTCTCCCTCACCTGGGAGCTGGTGATGCAGCGCCTGGCCGACCGGTTCACTTCGCTCGCGCCCGATTTCCGTGGCTTCGGCGACAGCGACAAGCCGGACGCGGGCCCGTCTGACCGCGCAGGGCCGGACGTCCACGCGGCCGACATTCTCGCCCTGCTCGACGCGCTCGGCCTCCAGCGGGTCGGACTGGTGGCGCACGACGTCGGCGGCAACGTCGCCCAGTCGCTGTGCCGTATCGCACCCGAGCGCTTCTCCGGGCTGTTCCTGTTCGACACGCCCTACCCCGGCATCGGCACCCGCTGGGGCGCGCCAGGGCAGCTCAAGGAGATCTGGTATCAGTCGTTCCACCAGCTCCCCTGGGCGGCGGCGCTGGTGGGCGCGTCGCGCGACACCTGCCGCGCGTATATCGGCCACTTCCTGCGCCACTGGTCGGCGCGCCAGGACGCGTTCGACGACGTGCTGGAGACGTGGACCGACAACTTCCTCAAGCCCGGCAATCTCCAGGGCGGCTTCAACTACTACATCAGCGTCAACGCGGCGCGGCTGGCGACCATGCGCGGCGAAGCGCCCGCCCAACCGCCGATCACCGTGCCGACCTGCGTGCGCTGGGGCGCGGAGGATCCGGTGCTGCGGGTCGAGTGGGCGGACAGGCTCGGCGACACCTTCGCCCAGCTCGACTTCGCGCGCTTCGAGGGCGTCGGCCATTTCCCGCACCGGGAAGCGCCGGACGAGGCGGCCGCGATGATCGCCGCGTTCTTCGGGCAGGCAGCGCCGGAGCCGGCGCGCAGCAGCTGATGTTTCGATACGGCAACTAAAAGGTCGCACGTTCGCCGTGCGTCACCCAACCCCTTCGGCGGGGCGCCAGCGCAACCAACCCAGGCCGGCCTCTCGCGGCACGCGGGCGCGCCGCGCCCGAACCGCGCCTCGCGCAACGGCATCTCCCGCCTGGCAGCTTGGCCGCGACCTATCCCGTGCCGCGCGCGGCATCAGCTCCGGGCTCGGCGCCACCGCGAGCATCAGGCACAGCGGCCGGAGCACGCGCTTGGCTCCAGGCGAAGCGGCGAGCAATTCGGCCATGCCCGGCTCGGACAGCAAATGCCGCAACTGCGCGCCGCAAGAGGCCGCTTCCGGCACCAGCCGCACCAGCC
>CAXUIE010000435.1:0-2799 GCA_964250825.1 uncultured Acidisphaera sp.
GTAAGCGGGGCGGTGTGGCCGTTCTTCCGTTGACGGTCTGAATGTGGTCGGAGCCGTTCATGACGGCTTCGCGCTATCGCTATGGATGACACTATTGCTGACGCGAACGGCGGCTTTCGTCGGATCGAGATCCTGACGGGACCCGGCCGACGACGTCGATGGTCGGCGTCGGAGAAGGGGCGGGTTGTCGCCGAGACGCTTGCACCGGGCACCTCGGTCAGCGAGGTGGCTCGGCGCTGGCAGGTTTGCCCCCAGCAGGTCTTCGCGTGGCGGCGCGAGGCCCGTGCCGGATCTCTCGCTTTGCCGGCCGAGGCAACGGACCTGGTGCAGACGAGCTTCGTGCCGATCGTGTCGGAGATGGCCGACAATGCGGCTCCGACGCGCGACGGACCGGATGCGGCACCGAGGACGGAGCGGTCGAGCAAGGGTGCAGCGGCCTCGATCATCGAGATCAAGCTGGCCGGCGCCGTGGTCCGGGTCACGACCGGGACCGACGCCGAACTGCTGGCAGAGGTGCTGCGCGCGATCCGGGCGTCGGTGGCGTGATCCCGATCCCGGCTGGCGTTCGTGTGCTGGTCGCGACCCGGCCGGTGGACTTCCGCAAGGGTGCGCACGGACTGGCGGCGCTCGCGGCCGAGGCGCTCGGCGAGGATCCGTTCTCGGGCGTGGTGCTGGTGTTCCGGTCCAAGCGTGCTGACAGGGCGAAGATCCTGTTTTGGGACACGAGCGGGCTGGTGCTGGTTTGGAAGCAACTGCAGCACGGCGCGTTCCGTTGGCCGCCGGTGATGGATGGCGTGATGCGGCTGAGCGCGGTGGAGCTGGCCGCGCTGTTCGACGGGCTCGATTGGACGCGGGTGCAAGCGGCGCCGAGGATTCCCACGCCGACGGTCGCTGCCTAGAATCGGCGTCGTGATTCGCGCCGCTGCCGACAGCTTGCCCGAGGATGCCGTGAGTTTGCGGGCGCTGCTGCTGGCCACCTTGGCGGAGCGCGACACTGCGATCGCCGAACGCGACGCGGCCGCTGCCGAGAGAGATGCGGCGTTGGCGCAGAATGACCGGCTCCGGCATCTGCTGCTGAAGCTGCGGCGGATGCAGTTCGGTGCCAAGTCCGAGCGCCTGCCGGAGGCGCAGCTGCAGCTCGGGTTGGAGGACCTCGAAGCGGCGATCGCCAAGGGCGATGCCGAGGCCGAGAAGCGCGACCCGGCGTTTCGGCGTGACGGTGTCGCCAAGCGCCGGGCGAGCCGCGGCGCGCTGCCGGCGCATTTGCCGAAGATTGAGGTGGTCTTGGAGCCCGACGACACCGCCTGCCCGTGCTGCCGTGGGGCGATGGCGGTGATTGGCGAGGATCGGTCCGAGCGGCTGGACGTGATCCCGGCGCAGTTCCGGGTGCTGGTCACGCGCCGGCCGAAGCTGGCCTGCCGAGCCTGCGAGGGCGTCGTGGTGCAGAAGCCGGCACCGGCCCGGTTGATCGAAGGCGGCATCCCCACCGAGGCGTTGGTTGCGCACGTGCTGACGGGGCGCTTTGCCGATCACCAGCCGCTGTATCGGCAGGCTCAGATCCTCGAGCGCCAAGGGGTGACGGTCGACCGCTCGACGCTCGCGTTCTGGGTTGGCTACGCCGCCGCCGAGATCGCCCCGGTGGTGGCGCGGCTGCGCGCGATCGTGCTGGCATCGGCGCGGATCTTTGCCGACGAGACGGTGGTGCCGGTGCTGGATCCCGGGCGAGGTCGGACCAAGAAGGGCTACTTCTGGGCGATCGCGCGCGATGACCGGCCCTGGGGTGGCACCGACCCACCCGCGGTAGTCTACAGCTACGCGCCGGGTCGTGGACAAGAACACGCGCTCGCACTGCTGCGCGGTTATCGCGGCCTCCTGCAATGCGATGGCTATGCCGCCTACAAGCAACTCGGCGGTAGGCAGGACGGCGCGACGCTGGTGTTCTGCTGGAGCCACGTGCGCCGGGGCTTCTACGATCTGGCCAAGGGCGGCGCAGCGCCGATCGCGACCGAGGCGATGGCCCGGATCGCCGCCCTGTATCGGATCGAGGCCGACATTCGCGGCAAGGGTGCCGCGCACCGGCTGGCCGTCCGCAAGGCCGAGAGCCGGCCGTTGGTGACTGGCCTGCGTGCCTGGTTCGAGCTGCAGATGACGCGCCTTGCCCGCGGCCCCACGGCGGACGCCATCCGCTACGCGCTCAACCACTGGGATGGGCTGGTGCGATTTCTCGAGGACGGCCGGATCGACGTTGATACGAACCCGGTCGAGCGCGCGATCCGTCCGGTGGCTCTGTCGCGCAAGAACGCCTTGTTCGCTGGCAGCGATGAGGGTGGAGCAAACTGGGCGGCAGTCGCGTCCCTGATCGAGACTTGCAAGCTCAACGGCGTCAACCCGCAGAGCTATCTCACCGATCTCCTGACCCGGCTCGTCAGCGGCTGGCCACAAAGCCGCATCGACGACCTCTTGCCCTGGCATTGGAGCGCGACGGCCTCAGCCTGAGCGTCATGCCGTAAGGGCCGCAGAGCACCGCTTACGCTGAACCGTCCGACGCCAGCACCGCATCGCGGCACTCGATAGTGTCCAGTTTCCGCAGAATGGGATCGGTCGGAGGCGGATAGCCATTGCGCCGCGCCCACTGGATATGCCCGATCCAAACCGACACGCGCGCCAGTTCAGCAGCGAACGGGTTCACTTCAATTCCAAGGACCGATTCTGGCCCGATCGCCGGGAAACTCGGCTCCAGCCCTAAAGCCTCAGCATCCACGCTGACGCGTAGCTCCAAGTCCTTGAGCACCAGCATGG
>CAXUIE010000436.1:0-2788 GCA_964250825.1 uncultured Acidisphaera sp.
GTCCTAGCGTTCGTCTTCCCGCCGGCCGCGAACCGGGAAGGAATGGGCTGCCCGTGCGAGGGCGGCCCTTTTCACATGGAGCCCGATGCAAGACGACCTGCTTTCGTTGAAGACCGACACCGACGCCGCCCTTGCCGCGGCAATGGACCTACGCGCCTGGGACGCGGTGCGGGTCGGAATGCTCGGGCGCAACGGCCGGCTGACCGCCATGCTGAAGGAGCTTGGCCGCGCCACGCCCGAACAGCGCCGGGAGCGAGGGGCCGCGCTCAATCGGCTGAAGGACGAACTCGCCGGCGCGCTCGAAGCGCGGCGCGCCGAGCTGGAGACGGCGGAAACCGAGGCGCGGCTCGCGGCGGAACGGCTTGACGCCACCCTGCCGCCGCGTCCCTCGCCGGCGGGCCTGATCCACCCCCTCAGCCGCACCATGGAGGAGATCGCCGCCATCTTCGGCGCGATGGGGTTCTCCATCGGCGAAGGCCCCGACGTGGAAAGCGACTGGCACAATTTCGGCGCGCTCAACATCCCGGCGCACCATCCGGCGCGCGCCGACCACGACACTTTCTATCTTCCGCCCGTGGGCGACGCGCCGCCGCGCGTGCTGCGCACTCACACCTCGCCCGTGCAGATCCGCTCCATGCTGGCGAACCCGCCGCCGCTTCGCGTGATCTCCATGGGTCGAACCTATCGCGCGGACCACGACGCGACCCACAGCCCGATGTTCCACCAATGCGAAGGGCTGGTGATCGGCCGCGACATCACGCTCGGCCATCTCAAGGGCTGCTTGATCGACTTCCTGCGCCCGTTCTTCGGCATCGCCGATCTGCCGGTTCGTTTCCGGGCCAGCTACTTCCCGTTCACCGAGCCCTCCATGGAGGTGGACATCGGCTGGAACCGCCGCACGGGCGAGCTGGGGCAGGGCGGCGACTGGCTGGAGATCCTGGGCAGCGGCATGGTGCATCCGCGCGTGCTCGCCAACTGCGGCCACGACCCGCGCGAATGGCAAGGCTTCGCGTTCGGCATGGGGATCGAGCGCGTCACCATGCTGAAGCACGGCATCCCGGACCTGCGGCCGTTCTACGAAAGCGACATCCGCTGGCTGCGACACTACGGGTTCAACCCGCTCGCGCCGGCCATGCTGCACGAGGGCGTGTGATGGGCGGCGGGCTGCACGTATGAAGTTCACGTTGGCCTGGCTTCGGGACCACCTCGACACCGACGCCGCGCTCGACCGCATCACCGACGCCCTCACGAACATCGGCCTCGAACTCGAAGGGGTAGAGGACCGCGCCGCCGCCCTCGCGGCATTCCGCATCGCCCGCGTGCTGGAAGCCGTGCCGCATCCGAACGCCGAGCGGCTGCGGGTTTGCCGGGTGGACGCGGGCGACGGTGCGGTGTCGGTGGTGTGCGGCGCGCCCAACGCGCGCACGGGCCTCCTTGGGGTTTACGCGCCGCCCGGCAGCGTGATCCCCGAAACCGGCACGGTGCTGAAGGCCGCCGACATCCGCGGCGTCGAGAGTGCCGGGATGCTGCTCTCGTTCCGCGAAATGGGTTTGGGCGAGGACCACGACGGCATCGCCGACCTGCCCGGAGACGCGCCGGTCGGGGAACGTTACGCACGCTGGGCCGGGCTGGACGACCCCGTGATCGAGATCGCCGTCACGCCCAACCGCGGCGACGCGCTCGCAGTGCGCGGCGTCGCCCGCGACCTCGCCGCTGCCGGGCTGGGCACCCTCAAGCCGTGGAATCCGACCCCCGTGCCGGCTCGCTTCGAAGGCGGCCTCCGCTGGAAGATTGCCTGGCCCGAGGCGTGCCCGTGGGTGCTCGGCCGCACCATTCGCGGCGTGCGCAACGGTGCGAGCCCCGCCTGGTTGCGCAATCGTCTGACCGCCGTGGGTCTGCGCCCGATCAACGCGCTGGTGGACGTGACCAACTTCTTCACCGTCGATCTCGGCCGCCCGCTCCACGTGTTCGATGCGGACAAGGTGGCGGGGGAGGTGCTGACGATGCGCCCCGGCGGGCTCGCGGACCGCTTCCGCGCCCTGAACGGCCGCGACTACACGGCCACGCCAGAGGACTGCGTGATCGCCGACGCGGGCGGCGCGCGGGCGCTCGCCGGGGTGATCGGCGGCGCGGCGACCGGTTGCGACGAGAACACCACCAGCGTGTTCTTCGAGTGCGCCCTGTTCGACCCGGTGCGCGTGGCGCTGACTGGGCGGCGGCATCAGATCGCGTCCGACGCGCGCCAGCGGTTCGAGCGCGGCATCGATCCCGCGCTGCTGCCGGCAGCCACCGAAGCCGCTACGCGCATGATCCTGGATCTCTGCGGCGGTGAGCCGGGCGCTGTCGCGAGCGCCGGCGGCGAGCCACGATGGCAGCGAGACGCAAGCATGCGGTTCGGACGGCTGCGCGGCATGGGCGGCACCGACGTGCCGGCCGCGGAGGCGGTCGCCTCGCTCGAACGGCTCGGCTTCGCCGTCCGGCATCAGGATGCCGAGCGCGTTACGGTCGCCGTTCCTCCCTGGCGCAACGACGTCGCGGCGATGGTGGCGCTCGACCCCGCCGACGCCCTGCCCGCCGTCGGCGCCGCGGCGGAGGGGTGCCGCGAAGTGGAACCGGAATGTGACCTCATCGAGGAGGTGCTGCGGTTGCGGGGGCTCGACGCAGTGTCGCCGGTCTCGCTGCCGCGCGCAGCACCGGTGCCGGCCGCCACGCTCACACGAACTCAGTCCCGCACGGCGCTTGCCCGCCGCGTCCTCGCGTCGCGCGGCTTGGCCGAGTGCGTCACGTT
>CAXUIE010000437.1:0-889 GCA_964250825.1 uncultured Acidisphaera sp.
GCGTAGAGGAGCGTGTCGATGTCGGGCGAGACGGCTAGGCCGAGATGCTCGAAATCGTCGCCCGTGTTGGCGACCACCAGCAGATCGTCGCCGGGAAGCACGCGGCTCAGCCCGAGCGCCAGCTTGGCGCCGCCGACGCCGCCCGAGAGCGCGACGACCAGGCGCACCGGAAGAGGTCCTCCAACGGCGGGCGGACCAGCTCGCGCGCCGGAACGGCGGGGGCGGACCAGCGGAGGCCACGGATCACCACGACGGGCCGGCCCTCGTCGGCTTGCCCCATCAGCAGTCCGGCGGCGGCGGCCACCTCGTCGCCGAGTCCGACCACCGTCACTTCCAGGGTGCGGCCGAACATGTCCGGCTTGCCGCGCATGTCGACCAGGGCGGGCAGCCCCGCGGCGCCGATCGCGACACCGACCGTCCCGCGCCGCCAGGGGCGGCCGAAGCTGTCGCTGACCACGACCGCCAGATCGACCCCGAAGCGTGCGGAGAGCGCCTCGCGCAGCCGCTGGGCGCTGCGGTCCGGATCGAGCGGGAGGAGCAGCAGCTGGTCGGGCTCGCCCAGCGGCGTGACGTTGGAGTGGTCAACCCCGGCGTTCGCCATCACGAAGCCAAGCCGGTGCTCGGCGATCATCAGGTTGGGGCGGCTGCGCACCACGCGGGCCGACTCGGAGAGGATGACGTGGACAATGCGGGGGTCCTTGCCGATGTCGCGCGCCAGGCGCTCCGCCTCGGCCGATGGCCTCACGCTTGCCAGATCAACGAACCGGCCTTCCGCCTTGGACACGATCTTCTGGGCGATCACGACCACGTCTCGCGCGGCGATCGGCCGGCCGGCCCGCTCGAGTGCGGCGCCGATCATGGCCGGCAGGTCGTCGCCCGGCCGCACGAC
>CAXUIE010000437.1:899-2787 GCA_964250825.1 uncultured Acidisphaera sp.
CGCGCCATCGCCGTCGAGCACTGCATCATCGCCGCCGGCTCGCGGGCGGCGCCGATCCGGGCCGGCTGGGCGCCCCCCGGCCGCACGACGGGCAGGCCAGGAACGGCGAACATTTCGAGCGCGGCGCTCATCGGGATCGCCCCCTCCTCCCGGCCTCCTCCCACACGGAAACGAGGAGAGGGGAATTGGGGGATGGGCTCACGTCACCCGAACTTCTTGCGCAGCAGCGGAAGGACTTGCTCGCCATAGAGTTGGAGGAACCGGGCTTGGTCCGGCCCCGGCGCATGGAACACGAGCTCGTTGAACCCGAGCCCGTGATAGTAGGCGATCTTTTCCACATGCTCCTCGGGATCGACCGAGACGATCCAGCGCTTGGCGGTGCGCTCCACCGGCAGCGCGTCGGCCAGCCGTTCCATCTCGCGCGGGTCGTGCACCGACATCTTCTCTTCTGGCGTCAACGCCAGGGCGCCCCAATGCTTGGTGTCGGCGAGCGCCCGGTCGCGGTCGGTGTCGAACGAGACCTTCACCTCGATCATCATGTCGTAGCCGGAGGGATCGCGGTTCGCCGCCTTGAGTCCCTCCTGGACGTTCGGCAGCAAGGTTTCCGTGTACAGCTCGCGCGCCTTGCCGCTCGTGCAGATGAAGCCGTCAGCCTGCCGGCCGGCGTATTTGGCCACCAAGGCACCCGCGGCGGCGACGTAGACCGGGACCGGCTGCTCGGGCCGATCGTAGATCGTCGCGTCCTTGGTCTGATAGTACTGGCCCTCGAAGGTGACGTGCTGCTCGGTCCACAGCCGGCGCATCAACGTCACGGCCTCGCGCATCCGGGCGAAGCGCTCCTTGAACTCGGGCCACTCCATGCCGGTCGCGGGCACGTCGTTGAGGCTTTCGCCAGTGCCGATGCCGAGCACCACCCGGTTCCGGAACATCGCGCCCAAGGTGCCGAAGGCCTGCGCGACGATTGTCGGATGATAGCGGAAGGTAGGGGTCAGCACGCTCGTGCCCATCACGACGCGCTCGGTCCGCGCGCCGAGCGCGCCGAGCCACGCCATCGAAAACGGCGCGTGCCCGTCCGTGTGCTTCCAAGGCTGGAAGTGATCGCTCACCCACACGCTGTCGAAGCCGACCTCCTCGGCCATCACCGCGAAGTCGAGAAGCGTGCCTGGAGCGAATTGCTCGGCGGACGCCTTGTAACCTAGCTTCAGCACGGCCGGTCTCCTTCCCGACAGACAGGGGCAAGCTAGGGAGAAAGCGGCGCGCCATCAACCGCGGCTCCCGCCTGAATGGCGGCTGCGGACAACCGGCAGCGTGGGCAGAACTGGGATCGGTTCGCCGCCGGATCGCCCGCGGCGAACACGTTCTGCGTGAACAATTCGTAAGCTGCCGTGGCCGCCCTCTTTTCGCCACCCTATCTCATATAATGAACGCGAGGGTCGGCGTGCGCCGCGCGCGCGGCCGGGCTCGATGGGAGATCACCTCAATGTTGCCGAAGCCTCTCGCCCGCACGCTGCTGCCGCTTGGTGCGGCGCTGGCACTCGGAGCCTGCGCCGTCGCGCCGCCGGCTGGGCCCTCGGTTCTTGCACTTCCCGGGCAGGGCAAGGATCTCGCGGCCTTCCAGCAGGATGACCTGACGTGCCGGCAATACGCGTCGGCGCGAACGGGATACGCCGACCCGTCCAAGGCGGCCACTCAAAGCGCGGTCGGCAGCGCCGCCGTCGGCACCGTGGTCGGAGCCGCGGCCGGAGCTGCGCTCGGCGCCGCCGTGGGCAACCCGGGCTTGGGAGCGGCCGCCGGCGCGGGCACTGGCCTGCTGGTCGGATCGGCGGCCGGCGCCAACAACGCATACGCGTCGGCCGGCGGGGTTCAGAACGGATATGACATTGGCTAC
>CAXUIE010000438.1:0-2771 GCA_964250825.1 uncultured Acidisphaera sp.
TGACCGATCCGCTCTTCACACGCAGTCGTGTTTCATACGTCTAGGCGCGGCGCGCGCGAGGCGGCGTGAGGCCGGGTGCCGCGCGTGCGGTCGGCGCGGATCATGCGCAGCAACATTCCTTCCCGCAATCCGCGGTCGGCCACGGTGACGTGCGCGGCCGGCCACAGCCCGATGATGGCGAGGAAGACCGCGCAGCCGGGCAGGACGAAGTCCACCCGCTCGACGCCTACGCAGGGGTGCTCCATCAACGCCTCGCGGCCCATCGCGCGCAGATTCTCAACCGCGGCGCAGGCGGTCTCCCGGGTGAGCACGGCGCCGTCCACCAGCGGACGGCGGTAGCGCGGCAACGCCATCGCGACGCCAGCGAGCGTGGTCACCGTGCCGCTCGTGCCGAGCAAACGGACCCCGCCGCCCCGGATCTCGCGGGCGATGCAGTGGATCTGCTCGAACGCGGCGAGCCGTCCTGCCACGTCGTCCACCATCGCGGCGAAGCCCTCGGCCGTGAAGCTCGCTCGCCCCCAACGTTCCGCCAAGGTGACGACGCCGAGGGGGAGCGAGGCGTAGCCGATCAACTGCGGCCGGCCTTCGCTCAAGCGGACCCACCCGAGCTCCGTCGAGCCGCCGCCGATGTCGAACAGGAGTGCGCGTTGCCCGTCGCCTTCAAGAAGCGGCGTGCAGCTTTCAAGCGCGAGTTCGGCTTCCTCGCGGGTGGAGATCACGTCAAAGGCGAGGCCGGTCTCGCACCGTACCCGAGCCAGGAACTCGGACCCGTTCGCCGCCCGCCGACAGGCTTCCGTCGCGATCGCCCGAATGGAGCGCACGGGGCGGCGCGCCAGCCTGGTCGCGCAAGCGTGAAGCGCGACAAGCGCCCGATCCATCGCGGTTGGACTGAGGCAGCCGGTGTGGGACAGGCCTTCGCCCAGCCTGACGATGCGGCTGAAACTGTCGAGCACGCGGAAGCCCTGGCCCGATGGCGATCCGATCAGAAGGCGGCAGTTGTTGGTGCCGAGATCGAGTGCGGCGAACGCGGGGGCGCCGCTTCGGGTCGGTTGATCGAGCGCCGGTGCGGGTCGCTCGGCCATCGGCGTGCTTTCCCCTTGATGCATGACATTCCTGCAACACACCTGCCCGACGAGCAAGTGATCAATTCACGGTTTGGGGCATCATGTTGTTCGTCGAGCGCCCGCGTGCTATCGGCCCAGGGACGCGCGTGGGGGATAGTTTAGCGGTAGAACTCCCGGCTCTGACCCGGGCAGCCTTGGTTCGAATCCAGGTCCCCCAGCCAGCTTCGTCCCGAACGAACGCAGAGCGGAGCGCGGCGCCGAGCGGGCGGGTCCGATCACCCGCCTAGGCGCGACACCACGGTGTCCACCACGCCGTCCCAGTCGCCAGGCGAGCGTTGCCGGATCAAACGCACTGACGCGTACCAAGGCGTGTCGTTACGGCCCAGGATCCAGCGCCAATCGGGCGCGAAGGGCAGCATCACCCAGGTCTCGATACCCAGCGCGCCGGCCAGGTGCGCGACGGAAGTGTCCACCGTCACTACGAGATCGAGCGCCGACAGGACGGCCGCCGTTTCGGCGTAGTCCGTCAAGCGCCCAGAAAGATCGGCAAGCTGAGCCGCTTCGCCCGAGCGCGGGCCCACTTGCAAGCTGACGAATTGCATCCCCGGCGTGGCCAGCAGCCGCGCAAGCTGCGCGGCCGGCAAGGACCGGCGGCAGTCGTTGGAATGGCGAGGGTTGCCGGCCCAGACCAAGCCGATCTTGCGCCCTTGCGGCAACGAACCCCGCCATGCCGCGACCCGCGCCGGGTCTGCCGCGAGATAGCCGCAAGCCGCCGGGATCGTGTCGGGGGTGAGGCCGAACAGCCGTGGCAGGCTCATCTGGTCCAACCAGAAATTGTAGGGTGGGAGCGTTTCGCCGCGATCGACCACGTCGGCAACGCCGGGCAGTGTGCGGAGCAAGGGAATCAGCCGCCCGTCGCAGGCGAGCAACACGCGCGCTCCGCGGTTGGCCAGCAAGGGCAGGAAGCGGCTGAGCTGGATCGTGTCGCCGAGGCCTTGTTCGGCATGGACAAGGAGTGTTCGCCCCCCGAGAGGTTCGCCCTCCCAGGATGGGCCGGGCAGGTCGAGGAAGTCCCGGCGGAACTGGTCGTGCCGCTTGCGCCATTCATACTCGGCGAAGCCCGTGGCGAAATCGCCCGCGAGCAGGCAAGCGGTTGCGCGGTTCCAGTGCGCTTGCGCGAAGTCCGGCCGCAGCGCGATCGCCGTCTCGCAGGATGCGATCGCCTCCTCCAGGCGGCCCAGGGCGGTGAGCGCGAAACCGAGGCTGGCATGCGCTTCGGCCAGGGCGGGGTCGAGCCGGACCGCCGCGCGGCAGAACCGCTCGGCTTCATCCAACCGGTCAAGGTCGGCGTGCGCGTTGGCGAGGTTGAGGTGGGCGGCGGC
Source organism: uncultured Acidisphaera sp. (assembly GCA_964250825.1). Taxonomy (GTDB): domain Bacteria; phylum Pseudomonadota; class Alphaproteobacteria; order Acetobacterales; family Acetobacteraceae; genus CAVWQV01. Next base: position 2,447 of record CAXUIE010000438.1, read on the forward strand.
GTGAGACGGGTCGAGCGAGACGGCGCGGCGCAACGCGTGTGCGGCGTCGGCCGAACGTCCGAGCGCGTTGAGCGCCGTTCCCCGCAGGAAGTGCGCCGCCGCGCGCTCCGGGTCGAGGTGGCAGGCGGTTGTCGCGGCTCCCAGGGCGGCGTCTGGCGCCTTTGCCTGCAGCCAGGCCCGGGCAAGGGCAAGCCATACGCCGCCGTGCTCCGGCGCTGCGTCGGCGGCCCGGGCGAGCAATCTTGCCGCCTCGGGGGCGCGGCCTTCGCCAAGGCAAAGCAGCCCATACAAGCGCAGGGCGGTCGCCTCGTCGGGGTCGTCGGCG
>CAXUIE010000439.1:0-2758 GCA_964250825.1 uncultured Acidisphaera sp.
GCAAGGGGGGGGGTGCCCGGCCCCCAATAGCGCCCCCCGCGCCCGGCGCGCCCCCCGCCCGCCGGCGGCGCTCGACGCGCGCCGCCGCGACACGGGGCGCTCGCTCGCCGACCACATGCGTGATTGCGGCGGGAACCCCGAGGCACTCGAGCGCGGCGCGCGGCACCTCGACCCCGGTGGGATCGCCGCATATGCCGAGCTCCACATCGAGCAGGCGCCGAGCCTGGTGGAGGCGGGTAAGCCGGTGGCGATCTGCACCGGCATCCCCGGCAACGTCCGCTTTCCGGACGCGCGAGTCGAGGGTTCGGCTGATCATGTCGGGCTGCCACGCCGGTTCCGCCGCGACGCGGCCTTGGCGGGGGCCGAGTTCTTCACCCGCCTCGACGCGGTCTGGGCGGACTACGACACGCGAGGCGTGCCGATGGCCTGCACGGTCGGCCGGTTCTTCACCGACCCGGCCACCCACGGCATGACGGTGATCCCGGGCTCGTTCCGCTTCTCGCTCGACATGCGCGCCTATGGCGAGGCGGTGCTCGCGGAACTCGAACAGGCCGCCGATGGGATCATCGCCGACATCGAGCGGCGCCGCTCCGTGCGGTTCCATGTCGGAGCACGCGCCCGCGCTGGCGTCGGCCGCATGGACCCAGCCATCATAACGGAGCTCGGACACGGCGCGGCTGTGCTTGGCGTTCCCACCATGCTGCTCGGCAGCCCGGCCTCGCACGACGCAGCGGCGTTCGCCGCCGCGGGCATCCCGGCGGGGATGCTGTTCGTACGCAACCGCAACGGCAGCCATAACCCGCTGGAGGCGATGGAGCTGGATGATTTCCTCCAGGCGACGGCCCTTCTCGCGTGGTGGGCCGAGAAACGGGTGCGCGGCTGATTTCGGAAAGCAACCGATCCGCCACTGTTGCATTTGTGATAAAGCGCCCAGTTCCCGCCGGTTCGCGGGGGTGGGCAGCGGAGGACAGGCGATGGCGAAACAAAGCGGCCGGCAGAAGGAGATCGTCGGCCGGGTGATGCATGAGTTCAAGCTCGGCGAGCTGGAGTCGGCCGGGCGCAAGGTTCGCAACCCGCGGCAAGCGATCGCCATCGGACTGAGCGAGGCGGGTGCCTCAAACCAGAAAAGCGCTGGGCAGAACCGGAGCAGCCGCGCCAAGACCGAGGCCAAGGAGCGCAAGGGCGAAACGGCGCGGCAGCGCGAGGAAGGCCGCGGCAAGGTCCAAGCGGGCAAGGCCGACGGCTCGTCCCGCGAAGCCTCCCATCCCCCGCGCGGCCCGCAGCGAGCCGACGCGCGCGCAGCTCTACGCCGAAGCGCAGAGGCGGGGGGTGTCTGGGGTCTCGCGGCTGAGCAAGGCCGGCCTCGAGCAGGCGCTGCGCCAGCACTGAGATGCCCTTGATCTCATCTCAGCGCGGCCCCGGTTTAGGGAGTCGCCGGCTGCTGCAAGTCGCGGTCGCGATCGCCGGATTTGTGCCGGTCGGGACGGGGCTCGCCGGGATGCTCGTGGGTCCATCGTTCGCGGCCGATGGAGGCTACCCGGTCTCCGCCGACAGTCATGTCCGTTACCTGTCAGGCCTGCTCGCAGCCATTGGCGTCGCGTTCTGGACCACCGTCCCCGCGATTGAACACCAAGCCGCTCGCTTTAGGTTGCTGACCGCGCTGGTGGTGACCGGGGGCGTCGGGCGGATGATCAGCTTGCTGACCATCGGCGTCCCGTCGCCGCCCATGCTGTTCGGGCTCGTGATGGAGCTAGGCGTGACCCCGGCGCTTTGCTTCTGGCAGAGCAGGGTCGCGTCCAACCAACGTAGCCGCGCCTAGCCGCGCACCTCGTCTGTGAACACCCGGAATCCGGTCAGCGGCGCCGATCCGAAGCTGGTCGAAATGGCAACGTCCGTCGCGTCGCGGCCACGCGCCATGAGGATGCGGCCGATGCGAGGAACGTTGTGCCGCGCATCGAACGTGTACCACCGGCCGCTCAGGTAAACATCGAACCACGCGCTGAAGTCGCCGGGCGCGTCGAGCGGCGGCACCCCGATGTCGCCGAGATAGCCGGTGCAATAGCGCGCGGGGATGTTCATGCAGCGGCAGAACGTGACCGCCAGATGCGCGAAATCGCGGCATACCCCGATCCGCTCCTGATAGCCCTCCCAGGCGGTCCGGGTCGAGCGCGCGTCCTGATAGCTGAATGTCACGTGGTTGTGCACGAAGTCGCAAATCGCCTGCACCCGCTCCCAGCCTGCCTTGGTATGGCCGAACAACGACCACGCCGTGTCGGTCAGGCGGTCGGTTTCGCAGTACCGGCTGCCGAGAAGATACACCAGCACATCGTCGGGCAGATCCTCGACCGGATGCTGTACCGCCTCGGGCGCCACCTCGTCCGGCTGTCCCGAGTCGAGTGTCACGAAATCGGTCGAGACCGTGAAAGACCCGGGCGGCGCCAGAACGCGGGTGCATACATTGTCGAACCCGTCCTGGTAGACGCGCACGGGTGTCGGCGGATCGAAGGTGATGACCCCGGGGGTGAGGAGGTCGCCCGCGCGGGAAGGGTGGATGCTGACCAACAGCAGGATCGGCGTCGGTTGCGGGGGGTTGAAGCTCAGCTGGTAGCCAGCGCGGATGTGCATGCGGGTCCTCGTCTCAAGCTCAAGGGTTCGGCCAGCGGTGCGACACCTTTTCGGCAACGTAGGGTGCGTGGGCCGGTTCCGGGTCGATCCGGCCGGCGCCATGAACGGTGGTTAAGGGAGCGGACGTGCAACA
>CAXUIE010000440.1:0-2749 GCA_964250825.1 uncultured Acidisphaera sp.
GTGGCGCGCAGGCCCGCCTCGGCCAGCAGCGCCGCCGCCATAATCGGCAGTCGCGCGGCGGAGCCGTGGCCGGCCTCGTCCGACCGCTCGGCCACCACCCAGCCCGCGTCAACAAGGCCGACGGAGCAGCGCCCCAGGGCCGAATCGAGAGCCAGGACCAGCACGGACCCGCTCGGAGGATGCTGCGCGCCGGTCCCCGCGGCTGTTCGCTCAGCCCCGCATCCGGGTGATGTCGAGCAGGACGCTCGCTTCAAGCTCCTTCTCGTCCAAGCGGTGCTTGACCAGGTCGCCGATGCTCACGAGCCCGACCAGCCGGCCGCCTTCGAGCACCGGGAGGTGGCGGATGCGCCGGGTCGTCATCAGCGCCAGCGCCGCGTCCACCCGCTCGCCGGGCGCCGTGCTGATGAACGGCGACGTCATGAGCTCGCGCACTTCGTATTCGTAGGCGCGCGGCCCGCCGCGGGCGAGCGCGTTCACCAAGTCGCGTTCGGAAAAGATGCCGACCGGATGCATCGCCAGGTCCTCGACGATCACCGCGCCGATGCGGCGCTCGGCGAGCTTGTTCACGGCGGTCGCCACCTTGTCGGACAGGTGGACGGTGATGACCTCGCCGCCCTTCTGGCGCAGCACGTCCTTGATCAGCATGGTGTTCTCCGTCCGATGACTCTCGCCGCCCCATATCGTGCGCCGCCCGGCGGTTTCGGAGGGGGGCCGTTCAGGCCGCCGCCTTCGCCGTGGCCTGCCCCGCCGCGCGACGCACCCGAAGCCGGCGGATGCGCCGCCCGTCCGCGTCCAGCACGCGAAACTCGATGCCGGACGGGTGGCTCACGACCTCGCCCCGCGCCGGGACGCGGCCGGCAAGAGTGAACACAAGCCCGCCAACCGTGTCGATGTCCGCGCCGCGCTCTTCGGGCGTCAGCACCGGACCCATCCGCTGCTCGAACGCGTCCACGTCCATGCGCGCGTTGACGTCGAGCGCGCCGTCGGCCCGCTCCGTCACCATCGGCACGATCTCGTCGTCGTGCTCGTCGGAGATGTCGCCGACGATGGTCTCGACCAGGTCCTCGATCGTCACCAGCCCGTCGATGCCGCCGTACTCGTCGACCACCAGGGCCAGGTGCATCCGCGCCTGCCGCATCTGCAGCAACAGGTCGAGCACCGGGATGTTCGGGGCCACCAGCAGCGGCCGGCGCAGCAACGCCTCGAGCGAGAACGCCTCGGGGCGGCCCACATAGGCGAAAACGTCCTTGATGTGGACCATGCCGGCGATCTCGTCGAGCTGCTCGCGGTAGACCGGCAGGCGGGAATGGCCATCGACGCGGATCTGCTCGAGCGCCTGCTCCAGGGTCACGTTCACGCGCATCGCCACGATGTCGGCGCGCGGCACCATGACGTCGTCGGCGGTCGTTTCGCGCAGCCGGAGCACGTTGGCGATCAGCACGCGCTCCTGCCGGTCGAGTTCGGGCAGCACGCCGGGCTCGACGGGTGCGGCCGCCGCTTCCTCCACCAGCTCGGCGATCGAGTCGCGCACGCTTTGCTCCACTCCGCGCCGCCGCAAGATGCCCTTGATGCGGCTGAGGAGCTGGGCCCGGCGGGTGGCCCCGCTCATGCCCGCTTCCACGGGTTCGGCACGCGAAGCCGCCGAAGGATGCGGGCTTCCGCCATCTCCATCCGCCGCGCCTCCCCGGCCCGGGCGTGGTCGTGCCCGTGCAGGTGCAAGGCGCCGTGAACCACCAGGTGCGCGAGATGGTGCGCGGCGCGCCGGCGGGTCGCCGCCGCTTCCCGCCGCACGACCCCGAGCGCCAGCACGATGCCGCCCGGATCGCCCGGGCCGATCGGCTCGTAGGTGAGTACGTTGGTGGGCTTGTTGCTTCCGCGATGCCGGGCGTTGAGGCGCCGCACCGTCCGATCGTCGGCGAGCACCACGTGGCCCGCCGACTTGGCCGCAAGCGCCGCTTTTTCCGCGACGCGCTCGGCGCCAGGCACGTAGCGCCGCCAAGCCGGCTCTTGCAGGATTACTCGGGTCCCCGCCGCGGCGGGGCTGATACTGCCGCCCGGTTTCATCTACTTGGCGGAACCGCCTCCCCCTTGGCCGATGGGAGCCTGCTCCCGGCGACGCTCGCGTCGTGTGTCGCCCTCCGCCGCCGCGCGCTGCTCATAGGCGTCGACGATCGCGGCGACCAACGGATGGCGCACCACGTCGCGCTTGTCGAAGCGCACGACCCGGATGCCGGCCACCCCTTCCAGGGTGTCGAGCGCGTCCCTGAGCCCCGACCGCGTGCCGGGCGGCAGATCGACCTGGCTGAGATCGCCGGTGACCACCATGCGCGTGCCCTCGCCCATCCGGGTGAGGAACATTTTCATCTGCACCGGCGTGGTGTTCTGCGCTTCGTCCAGGATGACGAATGAATGCGCCAAGGTGCGGCCGCGCATGAAGGCGAGCGGCGCCACCTCGATCTCGCCGTTCGCCATGCGGCGGATCACCTGCTCGCCCGGCATCATGTCGTTGAGCGCGTCGTACAGCGGGCGCAGATAAGGGTCGACCTTTTCCTTCATGTCGCCGGGAAGGAAGCCGAGCCGCTCGCCCGCTTCCACCGCCGGCCGCGATAGCACGATGCGGTCGACCTTGCCCGCCTGCAGCATGGCAACACCCTGCGCCACCGCGAGGTAGGTCTTGCCCGTGCCGGCCGGGCCGACGCCGAACACCATCTCGCCCGTGGACAGCGCGTCCATGTAGGCCGCCTGGCCC
>CAXUIE010000441.1:0-2748 GCA_964250825.1 uncultured Acidisphaera sp.
CCCCGCCACCCACTCCCGGCTTGGTGCGGGGCCCCGCCATCGTGCAGGCGATCGATGGCGCGCCAGTGGACCACCACCCGGTGATCTATGAAACGCTCCTGTCGGCGATCGCCCTGTCGAAGTCGTCGGTCCACCTCACGACGGGCTTCTTCGCCCCGCCGCCCGAACTCGACCAAGCGCTGCGCGACGCGGCCCGGCGCGGCGTGGACGTGGCGCTTGTCGTGCCCGCGCACAGCACCAGTGATGCCGCCCGCGCGGCAGGGCGTGAGCACTACGCAGGCTTGCTGGCAGCCGGCGTGAAGATCTACGAACGTCAGGGTGTGGTGCTGCACGCCAAGACGGCCGTGGTGGACGGGCTGTGGTCGACGGTCGGCTCGTCCAACCTCGATTGGCGCAGCACCATCCTGAACAACGAGATCGACGCGGTCATTCTCGGCCGTGATTTCGGCGACAGGATGGAGGCGATGTTCCGCGACGACGTGGCCGCCTCCAAGCAGATCACCCGCGAAGCCTGGGCCGAGCGCGGATTGGGCGAGCGTTTAGGCGAGTTCTGGGCCGGAATGCTCGACAGGGTGCTTTGACCTCTCGCCGCCGTCGCGGCGGGTTGGCGACGCTCGCCGCCATGGCTCTCGTCGGATCGCCGCTAGGCGCTCCGGCGCGAGCGATCCCGCCTTCCGTTCTTCCCGGCCTCGGCCCGGGTTCCGCCGGCGCATCGGACGAGGGGCGCGTCCCGGTTGACGTGGCACGCCCGCCCTGGCGCGCGGTGGTGCGGGTGCAGACCGAGATCGGCGCGCGGTGCAGCGGCGCGCTGATCGGGCAGTGGACGGTGTTGACGGCGGCGCACTGCCTGTTCGGACGCGGCACCGGGCGGTTGGTGCGGCCGGGCTCCGTCCACGTGCTGACGGGCTACGTCCGGGGCGGCTATGCCGGCCACGCGCGCGCCGTTTCGCTCGTCACGGGGCCAGGCTTCGCCATGGAGCCGGACGGCCGGCGGTCGCCCACGGCGCCGGCCGATGCGGATTGGGCGGTGCTCACCCTCGATGCGCCGCTCGGCGGTGCGGACCGCGTGTTGCCGCTGCTGCGCCGGCCGCCGGCTCTCGGAACGCCGGTGATGCTGGGCGGCTTCGAGCAGGATCGGGCGGAGGTCATGCTCGCCGATCTCCGCTGCGCCATCATCGGGCTGGCCCGCGACGACGCCGGGCGCATCCTGCTTCGCCACTCCTGCGCCGCTACGCGGGGCGCCAGCGGCGCTCCTTTGCTCGCCCACGAGCCGGATGGAAGCTGGGGCATCGCGGGCGTCGCCTCCGTCGCTCTGGTCGGCGTCGCGGGCGGTTACGCCGTGCCGGCCGGCGTCGTCGATCCCGAGGCGACGGGCGCGCGGCGCTGACGCGCTTGCTGGATGCCCCAGTGCAGCGCCAGCGCGTCGAAACCGGCGGCGGTGGTAGCGCCAATCGATAGCAAGCCGACGCCGTGCCGGTCCGCGAGCTGGCTTCGTCGGCGACGCCACGGCCGCCACCGCGATAAACATTTCCGGCGAGGCGCTGATTTCGCCGTCGGCCGAATGGTGCTCGCCGAACCACGCCCCGTCGTAGCCGCACCGGTCGAGCCATTGCACGAGATCGAGATCGCTTCGAGCGCCAAGGTCGGGTTGACGCCGGGCTTGTGGAACGGAGCCAAGAAGATGCCGAAACGCATCCGGGACATCACCATCCCCCCTCGCGACGATGAGTGCCGCGCCTCCTGGTGCGCCGGCCGCGCCGGGGCGGCAATCGCCCGCAGCCCCGGATTTGTGCCCTGGACCAGGACGTACCAGGACGCCGGGCGCGGTTGACGCTGGCCGGGTCCGGCGGCTATTTGCCGCGCTTCCGGCCGGTGGCGGCGTAGCTCAGCGGTAGAGCAGGGGAATCATAATCCCTTGGTCGGCGGTTCAAATCCGTCCGCCGCTACCAAGGTCGGGAGGGTCCAGCCCGGAGACATAGGTGACACTTTGTTCCTAAGGTCACGAGCACAGCCTCGTGCTGGTTCCCTATCCCGGGTGCATGCGGCTAGGATGTCGCGCGCCGCGGCGGCGTTCACACCAGCCGCGTCCACGCCGCGTTGGCCCGACTTGAGGCGACCGACGCGGCGATGAAGCGCACGCCCCGCACGCCGTCGGCAACGCTCGGAAGCAACGCGCAGGCCGGGTCCGGCGCGCGTCCCTCCCGCGCGGCACGGATGAGTTCGGCAGCATCGCGGTAAATCTGCGCGAAACCTTCCAGGTATCCTTCCGGATGCCCCCCCGGAAGCCGGGTCGCGTGCGCGGCGGCGGCACCGACGCCCCCGCCGCCGCGGGAGATCACCGACGACGGCCGGCCGAGCGGCGAAAAGCGAAGCTGATTCGGGTGCTCCTGCTCCCACTCGAGACCGCCGCTCTCGCCGAAGACGCGAAAGCGCAAGGCGTTCGCATTGCCGGGAGCCACCTGGCTGGCCCAAAGGCCGCCGCGCGCACCGCCCGCGAATCGCAGCAGGATGTGCGCGTGATCGTCTAGCTCCCGGCCCGGAACGAAGGTGGCGAGATCGGCCGCCAGTTCCTCGCAGGAAAGGCCGGTGACGAACTCGGCGACGTTGAAGGCGTGCGTGCCGATATCGCCGACACAGCCCCCTGCGCCGCTGCGCGCCGGGTCGGTGCGCCACGCGGCCTGCTTCTGTCCTGTTTCCTCGATGCGCACGCTAAGCCAATCCTGCGGATATTCCACCTGCGCCACGCGC
>CAXUIE010000442.1:0-1408 GCA_964250825.1 uncultured Acidisphaera sp.
TTCCTTGCACGCATCTCGCCAAACTCCCTATTCGCAAACCCAGGGCGAAAACGGCCACCCCCTCGGTGGCACGCCAAGCCATGTTCTCAAGTTCAATGAACGCACTCTCGGGTGAAATGCATCCTACGTTTCCGTGCGTCGCGGACTTAATTCGCTGCTGTGTCAAGCTTGCCACAGCCCTGCCGAGTTGTTCCGTCGAGCGCGGTAATCGACGATGGCAACGCGAGTGGGCGGCTCGCGCAACGTTTCTGGGGATTTCTAGGCCGACGTGATCCGGGCGGTTTTCGAGCGCTTCCCTGACCGGCGCGCTTGAAACACGTTGCGCCCCGTATCAAAACACTTCGGGCCACGCGGTCCGGAGCGCCGCGTCGACATCGGCCATCGTGGCGCGAACGCCGTGCGCGTGCAGGCTAGTCGCCCCATGCTCGGCGAGCCCGCACGGAACGATGCCCCGGAAATGCGCGAGGTCGGGGTCGACGTTCAGCGCGATCCCGTGCCAGCTGACCCAGCGCGTGACTCGCACGCCGATTGCGGCGATCTTCGCCTCCGCCGTCCCGCCCGGCTCCGTCACCCAGATGCCGACGCGGTTTTGTCGGCGCTCGCCCGCCATCCCAAGCGAGCCAAGAGCGCGGATGAGCCATTCCTCGAGACCCCACACGAAGCAGCGCACGTCGCGCGGTTTGACGAGCCCGTGCCGCCGTTCGAGATCAAGCATCACGTAAGCGGTCCGCTGGCCGGGGCCGTGATAGGTCCACTGGCCGCCGCGCCCGGCCTTGAACACCGGCAGCCGTGTCGGCGCCAGCAGATCCTCCGAGCGGGCCGAGGTGCCGGCCGTGTAGAGCGGCGGGTGCTCGACCAGCCAGACCAGCTCGCCTTGCGTGCCGTTCCGGATCGCGGCGGCCCGCGCCTGCATGAGATCGAGCGCTTGAAGATAGGGGGTAAGCCCAGCCTCCACCCGCCAAGCCGGCCCGCCGGTGATTGATGCCGCCTCGCCCATCCGCTATATCCCGCCGCCCACGCTGCGGTCGTGGCGGAATGGTAGACGCGCAAGCTTGAGGTGCTTGTGGGGGAAACCCCGTGGAAGTTCGAGTCTTCTCGACCGCATTCGCTTGATCCCGGCTCCCTTGCGTCGGCGCGCGTTGCCTGCTCCTTGCCGGGCGCACATGCTCTGGCCTGACGGGAGGGAGATGGCGATGGACGACGACTTCCGGAAGGCGGCGCTCGACTACCATCGCTTTCCGCGGCCGGGGAAGCTGCAGATCGAGCCGACCAAGCGAATGGCGACGCAGCGCGATCTCGCCCTTGCCTATTCGCCGGGCGTCGCGGCCGCCTGCGAGGAGATCAAGGCTGATCCGGCGGCCGCCTACGACTACACGGCGCGCGGCAACCTCGTCGCGGTGATCTCCAA
>CAXUIE010000442.1:1418-2730 GCA_964250825.1 uncultured Acidisphaera sp.
GATCTCCAACGGCACCGCCGTGCTCGGCCTCGGCAACATCGGGGCGCTCGCCGGCAAGCCGGTGATGGAGGGCAAGGCGGTGTTGTTCAAGAGATTCGCCGGCATCGACGTGTTCGACATCGAGGTGGACGCCGCCGAGCCCAAGCACTTCTGCGATGTGGTCGCGGCGCTGGAGCCGACCTTCGGCGCGATCAATCTCGAGGACATCAAGGCGCCCGAGTGCTTCCTCGTGGAGGCCGACCTCCGCGCCCGCATGAACATTCCGGTGTTTCACGACGACCAGCACGGCACGGCCATCACGGTCGCCGCCGCCGTGCATAACGGGCTGGTGCTACAGGGCAAGCGGCTCGAGGACGTGCGCGTGGTCACGTCCGGCGCGGGCGCGGCGGCGCTGGCCTGCGTCGATCTCCTGTTCGCCATGGGCCTGCCGCGCGCCAACGTGGTGCTCACGGACATCATTGGCGTTGTCTACGAGGGGAGGGACGGGCTCGATGCGAAGCTCGCGGGCTACGCGCGGCCCACGGAGGCCCGCAGCCTGCGGGACGCCCTGGACGGGGCCGACGTGTTCCTCGGCCTGTCCGCCCCGCGCGTGCTCAAGGCCGAGTGGCTTGGGCTGTTCGCCGCCAAGCCGCTGATCCTCGCGCTCGCCAATCCCGAACCCGAGATCCTGCCGGAAGCGGTGCGCGCGGTGCGCCCGGACGCGATCGTCGCCACCGGGCGGAGCGACTACCCGAACCAGGTCAACAACGTGCTCTGCTTTCCGTTCATCTTTCGCGGCGCCCTCGATGTCGGCGCGCGGCAGATCAACGAGCCGATGAAGCTCGCGGCCGTGCAAGCCATCGCCGAACTGGCACGCGTGGAGGCGAGCGAGGTGGTGGCGGCGGCGTATGGCGGCGCGGCACCCGTGTTCGGGCCGGACTACATCATCCCGAAACCCTTTGACCCGCGGCTGATCCTGCAGATCGCCCCGGCGGTGGCGCGGGCGGCGATGGCGAGCGAGGTGGCCCGCCGTCCAATCGCTGACTTCGACGCATACCGGGAAGACCTCAAACGGTTCGTCTACCGCTCCGGCCAGCTCATGCGCCCGGTATTCGAGGCGGCGCGCAAGTCGCCCAAGCGCATCGTCTACGGCGAAGGCGAGGACGAGCGCGTCTTGCGCGCCGTGCAGACAATCGTTGACGACAACATCGCCACCCCCCTCCTGATCGGCCGTCGCGCGGTGATCGAGCAGCGCGTGCGCGAGATGGGCTTGCGCATGGACTTGCACCAGTCGGTCCGCGTACTCGACCCGGCGGAGGACACGGCGCTGTTC
>CAXUIE010000443.1:0-2728 GCA_964250825.1 uncultured Acidisphaera sp.
CTCCTGCTCGGGCGGACTCCACTTTAGCCTGGAGGAGATTCAGGGGCGCAGGTCAGTAACGGGCGAAGGTCTCCAGTGCGGCGCAACCGACGGCGAAGCAAACCACTACAAGCGCGCCGGGCCCGCCAATCAGCAAGGTCAACGCGCTCCCCATTGCGCCAAGATCGGCGCCGAGATTGATGATATTGGCGACCAGCAGCAGCCCGACGATCACCCGCAGCAGCAGCCTTGGCGCCTCGAACTGGATTCGGACGGCGAAGCGAGCGTCGCCCCACTGCTACGCATGCAATCAGCCTGGGCGTGGAACGGGGCGCGGCGCCGTCAACTGGCTGCGGCCTTGTCCATCGCGGCAAGGATCGCGGCGAAGCGCTGTTCCAACTCGACGCGCCATTCCGCACCGTGATGCGTGAAAACGTACAGCTCTTCCTCTTGAATCGCGGCCAGCACCCGTGCGGCGACGGCGGCGGGATCGAGCCCCGATCGTCCGCGCTCGGCCAGTTCGGCGGCCAACTTGCCCGCCGCACTGGCCGGGTCCGCGATCCGCGCCGGACCGTAGCGCTCCGGCCGATTGCGCGCGCTCTCCCAGATTCGCGTTCGCACAAATCCCGGACAAAGCACGGTGACACCGATGCCGAGCGGCCGGAGCTGCAACGCCAAGCCCTCCGACATGTTGACCACCGCGAACTTGCTCGCCGAATACGGGCTGAACCCGAGCCCGCTGTTCAACCCGGCCATCGAAGCGGTATTGACGATGTACCCGCCTTCCCCGTGCGCGCGGATGTGCGGAAGAAACGTTCGCACACCATGCAAGACGCCCATCAGATTGACGTCGAGCACCCACCGCCACGTGTCGAGCGAAATATCGTCGATGCCGCCGCCGCCGCCCACGCCGGCATTGTTGCAAACGACGTGGATGTTGCCGAACGCTGCATAAGACGCATCGGCCGCGCGTTCGACGCTGGCCGGATCGGCAACATCGCAAGCCACGCCACGCACAGCCGGCCCGATTTCGCGCAGGTTCTCGACGGCCGCGGCCAGAGCGTCCACCTCGACGTCGGCGAGCATGACCTTCATGCCCGCCTCCGCAAATGCCCTGCCAAGCGCAAGCCCGATCCCGCTCGCCCCGCCCGTCACGAACGCCGCGCGTCCGGCTAGCTCCCGCATCGCTCGCTCCCCCTAAGCAACTACCGAGATTCGTTGTTCCCAACGGACATACCGGGTGCGCACTCGCTCAATTACGCTGCCCAACCCCGTGGACGGTCGAGCAATCGCACCGCCCCGGTTGATCGAACGAGCCTCTCACGCGAACACGAGCGCCGCAGCTCGCTTGAACTCGACCTCCACAAAGGCCATCGGCGCTTCCGCACCGTTCATGACATCGTGTTCGATGCCAGCGGGTCGATGATACGCTTGTCCCGCGGACAGGCGCGTCTCCGTCACGTTCGAACCGTCGTCCACCCGCATCACCGCGTCGGTGAGCAGCACGACCACGTACGGCCAGCCATGCGTGTGCTGCCCCGTGACCGCGCCGGGCTCGAAATCCCAGCGGGTAATCCGCACGTCGGCATTCTCGCTTTGCACGGTGGGCACAGCGGGAATGGTGCATTTGAAGGCCATGACTTTGCTCCCAAGCGATGAACCGGAAATCCGCGGCGACGCTGTCGCGGACCAGAGGCGTTTCAACTTGTCGCCGCTTCCCGTAGCCACTTCGGCCTGGTCCGCCATCTCGCATCGACCCCGCCCCTCCTATATGCTTAGGCAAAGCATGGAAGCTGATCCATATGTCGGAACGACGGGAGCTATACCGCAGCCCTAACGGGGATTGCTGGTTTCTGGGGCGAGAGCCGCAGAACGGCCATGCCTTTGTCATCCATCAACCGAACGGACCGTCGGGAGGACGGCTGTCTCCCATCGAACTGGGCGCATTCCTCAACAGTGGAGCAAATGGTCCGGAACATCAGGCTCTGTTGCGCCTCATTGGAACACTGGTGGAGGTTCCTCCGTATGCCGACCGGACCTAAAGGCCAGAAGCGCCCCGCCGACGTGATCGGCAACGCTGTGAAGGTCATGCGGATCGCGACCGGCGAGGAACAGGACGAGCGCAAGGCGACCGCGAACGCGGCGGCCCAGCTTGGGAAGCTTGGCGGAGCCGCGCGTGCTCGGAGGCTCGCACCAGAGCAGCGGGCGGAGATTGCTCGAAAGGCTGCCGCGAAGCGGTGGAAAACCGATTAGGCCTACCAGAAGCGTGGACGTCAGGTGGTTGTGTCGGACAGCGCGCTCGCACAGTTTTCGGTCAAGCCGGTCGTCGTCAATCTTTGTCGCCGCTTTCCGTGGTCAGCACGGCTGATCCGACCCAGCGCTTCGATTCCATCACATCGGCTCGGCGGCCCGCGCCGCGGCCAGCGCCCCCGGGTCGCGTCCTGCCTGGAGGTGCGGTTGAAGTAAGCGTTCAGCGCCACCGCGGCGATCGAGGTCATGATGATGGCGTCGCCAAAAATCGGCTTCGGTTCACCCGGCGTGATGCGGAAGAAGTTGGGCGAAACGATCGGGATCAGCCCGAAGCCTATTGACTCCCGACAACCCTACCGGAAATCCCGCGTCGGCACCTTGATGCCGGTCTCGTTCCGGAGGTCGGGGACGTAGAAGTCGCGCGGCTTGCGCGTGACGGACTCGCGCGGCTCGGGCGCCCCCCCCTGGCTTGCCAAGCGCACCCGCCCGGGGCGGGGCC
>CAXUIE010000444.1:0-1576 GCA_964250825.1 uncultured Acidisphaera sp.
CTGTCGATCTGCTCGCGCAGGCCGAGCACGACGAGGCGGCGCAGGCGATCCTGCTCACGGACGATTCGGGTTTCGCCGATGCGGTGACGGCCGCCGTCGCGGCGGAGATCCCGCGGCTGGAACGGCGCGCGATCGCCGGGGGAAGCTGGGACGCGCATGGCGCCGTGATCCTGGTGCGAAGCTGGGATGAGGCGACGGCGCTGGTGGACCGGCTGGCGCCCGAGCATCTGCAGATCATGGTGCGCGATCCCGAACCGGTGTTCGCCCGGGTGCGGCACGCGGGCGCGGCGTTTCTGGGGCCATCCTGCCCCGAGGCGGTCGGCGACTACGTGGCCGGGCCCAATCACGTGCTGCCGACCGGCCGCACGGCCCGGTTCGCGTCCGGCCTGTCGGTGTTCGATTTCCTCAAGCGCACGACTTGGGTCGCGGCGGACGCCGATGGCCTCGCCGCGGTGGGGCCTGCGGCCATGGCGCTCGCGCAAGCCGAGGGGCTGGGAGCGCATGCCCGGAGCATAGCCCTCCGGCTTCACGTGGAGCCACCCCCGCGCGGCTCGCGCGCTTGACCCGCCCGGACCGGAGCATCATGTTCCGCCGCGACAATCAAAACGGAACAAACGAGGCTTGATGTCGAAAGAAGACATGATTGAATTCAGCGGGACGGTGATGGAATTGTTGCCGAATGCAATGTTCCGCGTGAAGCTGGACAACGAGCACACCATTCTCGCCCACACCAGCGGCAAGATGCGCAAGAACCGCATCCGCGTTCTTGCGGGAGACCGGGTCAACGTCGAGATGACGCCATACGATCTCAGCAAGGGCCGCATCACCTTCCGCTTCAAGTAGCGCGTGCCCCCCGTCCGGCTGGTGTTGGCCTCGGGGAGCCTCAGGCGGCTCGACCTCTTGGCGCAGATCGGCATCGTGCCGGATAAAATCGTCCCAGCCGACATTGATGAAACGCCGCTGCCGGATGAAACGCCGCGGTTGTACGCGCGGAGGCTCGCGGCGGCGAAGGCGCGCGCCGCCGGGAGCGAGTGTGCGCTCGTGCTGGCGGCCGACACGGTGGTGGCGGCGGGCCGGCGCATCCTGCCGAAGGCGGAAACGTCCGACCAGGCGCGCCGCTGCCTGCAGTTGCTCTCTGGCCGGCGGCATCGCGTGCTGACCGCCGTCGCGCTCGCGCCCGAGGCGGGGACGATGCGCGAGCGCCTGTGCGAGAGCGTGGTCGCGTTCGCGCGTCTGACGCCGAGGGAGATCGCCGCCTATCTCGACAGCGGCGAGTGGCAGGGCAAGGCCGGCGGCTACGCCATTCAGGGACGCGCCGCGAGCTTCGTGCGCTTCCTGTCGGGCAGCTACTCCAACGTGGTCGGGCTGCCCTTGTTCGAGACGGCGCAGTTGCTGCGGGGCGCCGGGTGCCCCGTGCCGTGACGGCGCGGATCCTGGCCGCCACCAGCCCGGGCGAGGTCCAGGTCGCGGTGGTCGGCGCCGATGGAGTTCTGCTCGATTACGCTCGGTGGCGCCCGGGCGCCCCCGATGGCGTCGGCGACCTCCATCGCGCTCGCATTGCCGCACGGATGCCGGC
>CAXUIE010000444.1:1586-2726 GCA_964250825.1 uncultured Acidisphaera sp.
ACGCCGAAGGATCGACACCTGGTCCCCGACGGGCCGGAATTCGCGCCGAATCGCGCCCAGCAGGTGGCCGGTGCGGCCGGACGCTGAGGCCGACGGCGGCCGGGCGACGCCGTCCCTGTCGATCCCGGAGATCCGGGATTATCAGAAGATCAACGCCGAGCTGGTGGCCCTCCTCGACGAGGGCCACTCGTTCGTGCGCCTGGACGGGGCGGAAGGCTTCCTGCCCGACAGCGAGGGCGGCCGGAACGCGACGGAGGGAACGGTGCTCGGCGTGCGCGTGACCCGCGCCGCGCAGGGCGGCAAGGGGCCGCGCTTGACCGCCCGTCTCACCGCGGCTGAGCAGGCCGAGATCGGCGCCGGCTCCCCTGGCCTGATTGCACGCGGGCCGAACGCGGTCGAGCGGATGGCGGCTCTGCACCCCGATGCGGACATCGTCACGGACGACGCGGCGTTGACCGCATCGTTGCGGCCGCATCTTGGTGACCGCGTGGTGACTAGGACGCGGGCGCTCGACGACGCGACCGCCGACGCGATCGAAGCGCTCGGCAATCCGGAGGTGACGCTGCCCCAGGGTGGGCGGCTGCTGATCCAGCCGACGGCCGCGCTGGTCGCGATCGACCTCGACGCCGGCGCGGCCTCGGCCAGCCGGCAAAGCAAGGCCGCCGCGCAGCTCGGGTTCAACCGCGCCGCGATCCCGGCCGTTGCCCGCCAGATCCGGTTGCGCTCGCTGTCGGGCGCCATCCTGGTGGACTTCGCTGGCCTCACAGCCCGGCGGCGGCCGGCACTCGGCCCGGACCTCGCCCGGGCGTTGGCCGACGATCCTGGCCGCGCGCGCTTGCTTGGGTTCACCGCCCTCGGTCTGGCCGAAATCGTCCGCCCCCGCGTCCATCCGCCGTTGCACGAGTTGCTTGCCGGCCCGCACGCGACGGGGCTCGCCGCACTCCGCTTGGCGGCGCGGGAAACCGCGCTCCGGCCCGAGCGAGCGCTTAGATTGCGCGCGACACCGGCCGTCATCGCGGAGCTGCAAGCCGACCCGGTGGGATTGCCGGCCCTTGCGCGCCGCAGCGGCCGTGCCCTGCTGTTGCGGAGCGACACGACCCTGCCCCGCGACACCGGGGCATTGGAGGTGATGGGAGATGC
>CAXUIE010000445.1:0-2715 GCA_964250825.1 uncultured Acidisphaera sp.
CGTCGCGTTTCCGCCGCGCCGGACGCGCGCTGAGCCGCGGCCCCGTCAGGAAGCCGCCCCGTCAGGAAACGGCCCGCAGCTTCGGCTGCTGAGGACCTGCGACCGCCCGGGCCCGGCCCTGGCCTTCATGCGCGATCAGCCAATCGAGGCTGACGCCCGTCTTGCGGTGCAGCGTGACAAGCACGGACATCGGCGGCTCGCGCCGGCCGTCCTCGAACGCCTTGTACTCGGGCGCGGCGATCGCCAGCATGTGGGCGAACTCCGCCGCGCTCATATCCGCCAGATCGATCGCCGCGCCATACGCGAGCCGCACGCTTCGCAGCCGTTGGCCGAACGCGGTCAGTTCTGAGCTGCTGCTGTGCATGTGATGGCCTCCCGGAAATCGACCCGGCAGATTGTGCAATCACGCGAGAATGACAAACACCCATTCGCGAAACAAGCGTTATCGAACTAACGCCCGCCAAACGCTACGACGCGGCCGGCGCGGGCCGGCCGACCCCGAGAACGCGCCCATCCTCCACTCGCACGATGACCGCGACGTTCTCCCCCGGCGGATGGCGGCGTTCAGGCGCAGCGGCTGGCCCTGCCAAACACCGGGCGCTCGCCATGAAGCGGACGACCCTGGCCTCGAGCAGCGTGCGCCCGCCGTTTTCCCCGCTCCGGACGCGCGTCTGATGCCGAGCGTCGTATCCAACCAGCAGCACGTTGCCCGCGCCGGTTCCCGCGCCGATGTTGATGGTCAATGCGTCGCCGGCACGCCCGAGGGCGACCGGTGCGGCCGCCCGCGCTTCCGCAACGACATACGCCAGGGTTTGATCGACGGCGGCGCGGTCGGAGCCGACCACATCGTCTCAGTGCGTGGGGTGGAACACCAGGGCCAGAACGTCCGGCCGCGTGCGGGCGATATCGGCCACGACGGCATCGGCGGCGGGGCAAGAGGAACAATTCTCGGAGGTGAAAAGCTCCGCGAGCGTCAGCCGATCGCCCGTTCGCGCGGGAACCTGTTCGGCGCGCAGGGTTGCGCGTTAGCCGAGTTCGGCCCAGCAATCGTCGAGCGCGCGGGTCAGCCGCGCGGCCATGTCGTCGAGCTCCGGCTCCGTCACGATCAGCGGCGGCGAAAGGGCGATCCGGTCGCCGATAAAGCGAGCGACCAGCCCCTGCCGCCGGGCGAGACGGTCCACCGCGGGGCCGACTTTGCGGGCCGGATCGAAGGGCGCGCGCCGGGCCTTGTCGGCGACCAGCTCGATGCCGCACAGCAGCCCGACGCCGCGCACCTCACCCACCAACGGATGCTCCGCCAGACGCCCGAGCAGGTGCTGCATATACGGCCCGACCCGTCCGACATGCTCCAGCATGTTCATATCGTCGTAGATGCGCAGCGTTTCGAGCGCGACAGCCGTCGTCACGGGGTGCCCGGCATAGGTGAAGCCGTGCGCGAAGTTGCCGAGCTTGCGGCTTTCGTCGAGCATCGCCGCGAACACGCGATCGTTGACCAGCAGCGCGGAAATCGGCTGCATCCCGGCCGATAGCGCTTTCGCGCATGAAATCATGTCGGGCGCCAGATCATACGTCTGCGAGCCCCACATGGCGCCGGTTCGGCCGAACCCGCAGATCACCTCGTCGGCGATGAACAGCATGTCGTGCCGTCGCACCACCGCTTGCATCTTTTCCCAATAGCTTCGGGGCGGGGTTAGGCCGCCGCCAGCGCCCATCACCGGCTCGGCGATGAACGCCGCGCAGCTGTCCGGCCCTTCGGCGACGATAAGCGCGTCGAGCGCCTCGGCCATCCGGCTCGCGAACTGCTCCTCCGTTTCCCCGTCGCGATGGTGGCGGTAGTAGTGCGGGTACTCGGTATGCAGGAACCCCGGGAACGGCAGGCCGAAATCGGCGTGCATGTCGGGCTTGCCGGACGCGCTGATCGAGGCCGAGGTGCTGCCGTGGTAGGCCATGCGGCGGCCGATGATCTTGCGCTTCTCCGGCTTGCCGATCGCCGCGTGGTAGTACCAGACGAGCTTGATCGCGGTGTCGTTGGCTTCCGACCCGGAGCACTGGAACAACACCTTCGACATCGGCACCGGAGCGATCCGCAGCAAGTGCTCGGCAAGCTGCACGCCGGGCTCGTGCGTCGTATGGCGGTACAAATGGTAGTAGCCGAGCCGCCGCATTTGCTCATAGGCGACGCGGGCGAGGCGCTCGTTGGCGTAGCCGAGCGAGGCGCACCACAGACCGGCGGCGGCGTCGAGGAAGCGGGTGCCGTTGTCGTCGTAGACGTAGATGCCCTCGCCCCGCTCGATCACTGTCGGCCCTTGCTCGAGATGCAATGCGAGGTTGGTCTGCGGATGCACGACGGAGGCGATGTCGCGCGCTTGAAGGGAGTTGGGCAGATGGATCATCCGGACTTACCTCAAAAGGCGTCTAATCTGACTTTGCCCGGCCGGTAGCCGTTCCAGACCTTCCAAGGGCGGGCATGCTCGGGCAAATCCATCGCGCCTTTGTTCAGAGGTGTACGCCTCTTTTTCGCTGAGGAAAACAACCGTGTTCATGTGACCAGAACGAGGCATGGGTGTAGCGACGCCCTTGTGCGTGATCGCCCACCTTGGTTGGACGGCGTGGAACAGGTGCTGTCGCGCGCGATCGAGGCAGGCCGCCTGAGCGGGGGTCGGTTGCGTTTCGGGGTCGGATGGCCCACGTCTTCGCGGCGTTTCATGACGAGGC
>CAXUIE010000446.1:0-2709 GCA_964250825.1 uncultured Acidisphaera sp.
GTGCTGGGCTGCGTGGCGATGCCCGGACCTGCCGCGGTGGCGTGGGCCGGGGTGGCAGGTTTCGCCGGGGCGATGCTGCTGACCCTGGGTCTGGCGCTCCCCTCGCTGCTGGGCGCGGCGGCCGACGTGCCGCGCCTCGCCGCCGCCATGTTCACCGTCAGTTATGGGTTGGCGTTGGGGGCCGCGCTGCTGGCGGGACAGCTGTGGGATCTCACCGGCCTGGCGGCCATGGCCTTCCTGCCCTTCGCGCTGGCGGCGCTCGCCGTCACGTTGCTGGGCGCCAGACTGCCGCTGCGGCCGACAAGCGCGTAGCCGCCCTGCGGCTTGCCACCGGGGAGAGCCAGGTGAGGCGGCGAGCGGCCCGGTTCACAGGAGCTTATCCAGCGTGATCGGCAGATCGCGCACGCGCTTTCCCGTCGCGTTATAGACGGCGTTGGCGACGGCCGCGCCGACCCCCGTGATGCCGATTTCGCCGATGCCGCGCGCGCCCATCGGCGCGTGCGGGTCGGGAATGTCGGTCCACATCACGTCGATGGCGGGCACGTCCATGTGCACGGGCACGTGGTACTCGGCGAGGCTCGGGTTCATGATGCGCCCGGTGCGCTCGTCCAACTGCGTTTCCTCCATCAGCGCAAGCCCGAGCCCCATGATGATGCCGCCGCGGAACTGGCTGGCAGCGGTCTTGTGATTGAGGATGCGCCCGCAATCGAAAGAGCCCAGGAAGCGGGTGACCCGCGTCTCGCCGGTGATCGCGTTGACGCGCGCTTCGCAGAACATCGCGCCATAGGAGTGCATGGACCAATGCTGCACCTCGAGCGGCTGGGAGGCGCTCGCTTCGACCGTCACCGCGTCGCGCCCGGCGCGGCCGAGGATGGAGGCGTAGGTTTCGCAGCGATCCGGCGCATCCAGCTTGCACAGGCCGCCGTCATGACCGCCGATTTCGTCCGGCTTGAGGCCGGCGAGCGGGGAATCATTGCCGGCGAGCTTCAGGAGCTCGGTCGTCAGCGCGCGATGCGCGGCGATCACCGCGGCGCCGATCGAGGCGGTCTGCGACGAGCCGCCCGCCAGGAACGCGCCGGGGTAGGACGAATCGCCGTACGCCACCGTCACCTGCTCGAGCGGCAGGCCGAGCCGCTCGGCGCAAACCATCGCCTGCGTGGTGGCCGTGCCCATGCCCATCTCGTGCGCCGGCACCTCGATCCGGGCATGCCCGTCCTTGGTCAACGTGATCCGCGCGGCACCACCCGGCATCCGATAATAAGGATAGGTGGCCGTGGCGCAGCCGATGCCGATCAGCCACTCGCCTTCGCGGCGCGCGCGAGGGGTGGCCCGCTCCATCCAGCCGAACCGCTCCGCGCCCGCGCGATAAGCCTCGACGAGATGGCGCGAAGAGAACGACATGCCGGTGGTCGGGTCCTTTTCCGGCTCGTTCCTGAGCCTGAGCTCGATTGGATCGATGCCGAGCTGTTCGGCCAGCTCGTCGACCGCGCATTCCAGCGCGAAGGTGCCGACCGATTCGCCGGGCGCGCGCATGAAGGTGTTGGCGAGCATGTCCAGGCTCGCCGTCCGCACTTCGAGATTGATGCTGCCCGCCCCGTACAAGCATTGCGATGGCGTGATGAACGGCTCGGGCATGTTGTTGTGATCTGTCATCGCCACCACGCCGGTGTGGATCAGCGCGTCAAACCGGCCGTCCGATCCGGCGCCGATCGCGACGCGCTGCTCGGTGGTGGTGCGCCCGCCGACGGTGCGATAGACGCCCTCGCGCGAGAGCACGATCCGGACCGGGCGCCCGGCCAGCTTCGCCGCCGCTGCGGCGAGGATATGATGGTTCCACAGCGTCTTGCTGCCGAACCCGCCGCCCACGTAGGGCGACGAGATGTGGACCTGACCCTCGTCGATGCCGAACACCTCGGCGAGCGTCCAGGCCGTCTGCACCACGCATTGCGAGGCGTCGTGCACCGTCAGCTCGTCGCCCTTCCAGGCGAGCGTCGCCGCGTGCAGCTCGATCGGGTTATGGTTCTGGTACGGCGTGCGATAGATGACATCCACCTTGTGCGGCGCGGCCGCAAGCGCCGCCTCGGCATCGCCGATCGCCTTTTTCAGCGGTTCTCCCTGAAACATCCCAGGCCCGTGCGGATGCGCCTTGGCTTCCGCGAACACGGTGACCGCCGGCTCCGTTTCGTAGGTCGCGCGGATCAGCGACGTGGCGTGGTCCGCCTGTTCCTGCGTCTCGGCCAGTACCACCGCGATCGCCTGGCCGTTCCAGTGCACCCGGTCGTCCTGCATCACCGGCAAGTCGCTCGGTCCGACGGCCTTGGGCGACGTCAAGAACACCGGGGTCGCCTTCACGCGTGGCGCATTCTTGTGCGTCATCACCACCACGACGCCGGGGGCCGCCTCGGCCGCGCTCGTGTCGAGGGTGGCGATGCGGCCCTTCGGCACCGAGCTAAAGGCCAGTGCCGCGTAAACCATGCGGTCCATCGGGAACTCGGCCGCGAAGCGGGCGGCGCCCTGGACCTTGACCACGCCATCCAAGCGCGAAACCTGAGTGCCGATCAGCCCGTGCTTATGGTCGATCAGCGGGTCGGGCGTGCCGCCCGGCAGCCAGCTGTCCGGCGCGAGCTGGACGGCCTTCTTCATCACGGCCTTCGCGGCATCCTGAATCGTGCTCATGCTCATGCGTTCGCTTCCTTGAGTTCGCCCAGC
>CAXUIE010000447.1:0-2699 GCA_964250825.1 uncultured Acidisphaera sp.
GGGGGGGGCGGGGCGCGCCGCCGCCCCCCCCCACCCCCCCCCCCGCCCCGGGGGACCCCCCCGGGGGGGGGCCGCCGGCGCGCCCCACGGCCGACCGGCTGCGGGGCGAAGGCGAGGAGCAGGCGAGCCGCATCTACGCGCAGGCCTACACGCAGGATCCCGGCTTCTTTGCCACGTGGCGCACCATGCAGGCGTACCGGGCGGCGTTCGACGCAGGAAACGCGCGCCTGGTGCTGACGCCGAGCAGCCCGTTCCTCAAGCTGTTCCAGGCGGCGCCGTCGCCCGCCGCTCCGTGATGCGGGCCGCATTGCCCCTGCGTGGGCCCGAGCCATATCACGTCATCCCGGGAGCAGCGCTCGCCGCTCCGTCGTCCTATAGTGCGCCGGTCTCCAGGAAACCTTGACCATGGTCCCCATCCGCAGCTTCGCCGTCCGTGCCGCCGCCCTCGCCTTCTCCGGCCTTGTCGCCATGCCGCTGGCCGTCGCGGTTCCGCTCCGCCCGGCGGAGGCCCGGGGTGCCCCGGACAGCTTCGCCGACCTCGCCCAGCAATTGCTGCCGGCGGTGGTGAACATTTCGTCGTCCACGTCCATGCAAGTGGCGCGCGGCAACGGGCCGGAAATCCCGCTATTCCCGCCCGGCTCGCCGTTCGAGCAGTTCTTCAAGGATTTCCTTGACCGCAATCATCCCGGCGGCCGACCCGGCGCCCCGCGCGGCGACCAGGGGCCGCCTGCGCCCGAGCGCAAGATGCAGTCGCTCGGCTCGGGCTTCATCATCGATCCGTCCGGCTTGATCGTGACCAACAATCACGTGATCGACGGGGCCGACGAGATCACCGTGACATTGCAGGACAATACCTCGCTCAAGGCGACCCTGGTCGGCAAGGATGAGCGGGTGGACGTAGCCCTGCTGCAAGTGAAGTCCGACCACCCGCTGCCGGCGGTCAAGTTCGGCGACAGCGACGCGGAACGCGTGGGCGATTGGGTGCTGGCGATCGGCAACCCGTTCGGGCTCGGCGGCTCGGTGACGGCCGGCATCGTCTCGGCGCGCGGCCGCGACATCCGCCAGGGGCCGTATGACGACTTCATCCAAACGGACGCGGCGATCAACCGGGGCAACTCCGGCGGCCCCTTGTTCAACATGAATGGCGAGGTGATCGGCATCAACACGGCGATCTACTCGCCGTCGGGCGGCTCCATCGGGATCGGCTTCTCCATCCCGGCCAACATGGCGAAAAGCGTGGTGGCCCAGCTGCATGATTTTGGCCACGCCCGACGCGGTTGGCTCGGCGTGCGCATCCAGCAGGTGACGCCCGACATCGCCGAAAGCCTCGGCCTGCATGACGCGGGTGGCGCGATGGTGGCCGGGGTCAATGACGGCGGACCGGCCGACAAGGCGAAAATCCACAACGGGGACATCATCCTGAAATTCAACAACCAGGATGTGAAGGAGATGCGCACCCTGCCGCGCATCGTCGCCGAGACAAAGATCGGCCAGGACGTGCCGGTGACAGTTTGGCGCGACGGCCACGAGCAGACCGTGCAGGCCCAGGTCGGCGAGCTGCCGGACGACCAGCAGCAGGTCGCCGCGGCGGACGCGAAAGGCCCGGCGGCGACGGCCCAGCCGGTCGAGATCGCGGGGCTGGGGCTGAAGCTCGCCCCGATCGACCAGGCGACGCGGGACAAGTATCAGCTGGGCGACGACCAGAAGGGTGTTGTGATAACGGATGTGGCGCCGAACGGGGCGGCCGGCGATCGCGGTGTCAAGCCCGGTGACGTCATCATGGAAGTCCAGCAGCAGTCAGTGAGCTCGCCGGCCGACGTGCAGGCGCGAGTCGATGGCGTTCGCAAACAGAACCGGAAATCGGTGCTGATGCTGATCCAGAATCAGGACGGCCGACGCTGGGTGCCGCTGCCTTTGTCGGATGGGGGCGGCCAGAAACCGGGCTGACCGTATTGGCAGGTTGCACTGGCGCAGCGGCCGTCAGTCGCGAAGCCGGCGACCACGCGGGAGAACCGGCCGTCCGCGACGTGGGTCGATCTTCAAACGATGCCGGATGTGGCCCTCGGGCGGCCGCGATCCCGCCGGACCCGCCGATCCGCGTTGGTCATCGGACGCGACGCGGCTTCCGCCCGCGGGAGTTTGCCCGCTCCCTTTCGCGGCCAGCCGGACCTTCCGGTTCCGCTCTCGGCTGAAGGATCAGTCAGACCAGCGAAGCGCGCGTCAGTTATAGCCGAAAAACCGGCGCGACTGATCTTCGCCCGGAGCAAGTGAGTTTCCGAACGGGCCAGAAAACCCGCTTGGCGAGATGGAGTTCTCGAACGGGGTGCCGAACCCGGTGGGAATACCTGGGTCGGCGATGACCGCGTCCGTGTCGGCTTCCGAGGCATGCGACGCGACGGAGGTTTGCCCCGTGCCCGGCCCGGTGATGCCGAGCTGCTTCGGCGTGTAACCGCACGCGCACACGCCTGGTCCAAGGCCGGCCAGCAGAAGGAGCAGACGAGCGCGGGTCATGCGGCTGTCCTGGAAGGAGGGCTGCATCCTGGCCGCAAACCGCCCCGCCTCCAAGCGCCGATCAGCGGTCGCGCTGCGGCGTCGTGACGTAGCCCGTCCCGGCACCGAGCGCGGCGCCGGTCAAGCCCCCGATCGCCGCGCCCTTGCCGCCGCCGGCGAGCGCGCCGATGCCGGCACCCGCGCCCGCC
>CAXUIE010000448.1:0-2698 GCA_964250825.1 uncultured Acidisphaera sp.
TCCAAGGCTTCCGCGTAACCCACAAACCGCGCCACCCCCGCCCCCTTGGGCTGCAACCGTTCGTCCAAACCCAGGGTCGCGCTGCCGGTGGCGCCGAGCGGGCCCCATCCCACCGCCACATGACGCAGGTCCACCGTGCCGCCACCGTCTCGCCAGGCCTGCGCTCGCTCCGCGGGCGAAGGCGCTTGCGTCAATGGGCCGCTCACCGCCCCCTCAATGCTGGCCGAGGAGATTCGGCCCCCAAGCGCCCAAGTCAGCCGGGGCGGCAAAACGATCGCCTCGGCGCTGGCGCTGCTCGCGAGCGCTGGCTCGCCACGCGGCGCAGACAGCCGGGTCTCGGCGTGAACGCGTAACAGGCCCACGCTGATCGCCGCGCTGCCGTGCCCCCCGGCGACTCCGAACCGAAGGCCGTCGGCCGCCAAGTCCGCGACGTCGGCGAGTCCGGCAGGCTGGAGCGGAACCTCGATGCGCAGCCGGTTCGCCGTATACGAAAGGTCGGGCAGGCGGCTCAGCCGAAGGTGCTGCTCGCCTTCTGGCAGGATCGCGAGCAGCCGAGGTTGCAGAAGCGCCACGCCAAGGACGACCCGCTCGGCGCTCCAGGCGAAGCCGCCAGGGATGTCGGCCTCCCCTCCTTCCACCGACGCTCGCCTGATGATGAGCCGCGCCGCAACGGGCCAGCCTGCCGCGACCGGCTCGGCCCCTTGCACGCGCCAGCCCTGCTCTCGTTGCTCGGCGACCCAAGCATCGAAGCCACTCCGCAGCCGTTGCTCGGCCCAGCGCCACAGCAACGCGTGCCCCCCCAAGGCGGCGATGAGCGCGACGGCGATCCAAAGCGCGACGCGGCCCCGCCGGCGCGGCCAGCCGCGATTCATCCCCATCCGTTGCAAGCGACCGCTCCGACCTCGACCGAGCTTGGGTTTATTCGCTTATTCAATAGGTTCCAGCTTTCCGCTCGGGCTGTCTCCGAAGCCAGAGGCCGTCCGCTCCACAGTATTTTCCACAGGCTGGGAATGGCTCTCGAACAACTCTTGCAATGCACCGGTCAGCGCGTCGCGACTTAAGTTTGGCGCGAGCGGGGGCCGCACCTCGATGCGAATGGTCCCGCTACGCTTGCGAAATGCCCGACGTCCCCAGAACCGACCCGAATCGGTCAGAACGGGAACCACGGCCTGCCCACTCGCCGCGGCCAAAGCAACGATACCCGGCTGGATCGGCAACGGGCGGCCGGGCTCGGCCCGGCTCCCTTCCGGAAATATCACCACCGGGCGGCCCTCGCCCAGGACGCGCC
The DNA here is from genome assembly GCA_964250825.1 of uncultured Acidisphaera sp. Taxonomy (GTDB): domain Bacteria; phylum Pseudomonadota; class Alphaproteobacteria; order Acetobacterales; family Acetobacteraceae; genus CAVWQV01. The sequence goes on from CAXUIE010000448.1 coordinate 1,289, forward strand.
GGGCGTCGCGCAGCAGACCGCGCAACGCGCTCGCCCCGGCGCCGCGGTCGACCACGATCAAGCCCGCGGGCCGGATCAAGGGGCCGAATAGTGGAATGCGGGTCAGCTCACGCTTCGCGACATAGGCGCAGCCCGGCAGCAAAACGAACCAGACGAGCGTATCAAACGTCGATTGGTGCTGCGACGCGATCAACGCACCGCCCGGGCGGATGTGCTCGCGCCCGCTCACAGCGAAGCGAATGCCGCACAGCCAACGGGCCGCGCCTATTTCGAGCTTCGCCCAGCAACAGACGAGTCCGGGGATGCGGTCAGGCGCGAAGCAGCGCAACGGAACGCCCCAAAGCGCCAGCACGAAGGTGGAGGCAAAGAAAAACAGGTTGAACAGCGCCGAGCGCAGCACAGTCAGCCCGCCGCGCTCGCATGGGCAGCGCGCCCGAGCGCCGGGCCATCCGTCCAGCGCGATAGCCCGAGCGCCGTCATCAGCCACTTGCTATATTCAGCCGCCATCAGCCGCATCATGGCTGGGTCGCGGATCGCTCCCGGCTGCTGCATTCCGGGTGGCGTGACGGAGACCGGATGCAGGTCCACCTCCGGCATCGCCTGCGCCATCTCCGCGAGAGCGCGCGGCATGTGATAACCGGACGTCACGACGATCAACGAGCGGACGTCGTTGGCGCGCGCCCAAGCGGCGGCTTCCACGGCGTTGCCGTGAGTGCTGGTCGCGTGCCGCCCGAGGGTGACCCGCCCGCCCAGCTCCTCAGACCGCAAACCAGCCCGCGCCGCCAGCTCCCACAGTTCCGCTCCGCCACCGATGCCCGACAGCAAGGCGATCGGGGCCCGCCCTTCGGCCAACAGCCACAAGGCCGCCTCGACCCGCCCCGAACCGCCGGTGAGCGCCACGATGCCATCGGCATGTTGTGGCAGGGCGGTTTCCGCGCCAGTCCGATGCACGAACCAGGCAAACCCGCTGGACCACGCCAGGAACGGCAGGGCGACCAGCGCCGCCAGCAGCGCGCGTGGGCGTGTCATGGCAAGCGCCTGAGCCAGCGCCGCACAGTTGCCTGCGCAGTCAGCAAGCCGATAGCCGCTGCGGCGATGGGCAAAGCCGGGAGGGCCACCCACAAGCCGAGCGGCAGCGCCCCCAGGCCGCTTGCTGGGCCGTCCCCGGGCTGCAACTCAGCGAACGGCGCCGCGAGGCTCGCCAGCTCCAGCAGCACCGGAAGCGCCGCCAGCGCCCCCGCCACGCTGCCAGCGGTCGCGAGCATCGTCGCGCGCGCGGCGAACCGGCCAGCGATGTAGCCGTCCGTCGCGCCAAGCCCGTGCACGATCTCGATCGCCTCCCGCCGCACGGCGAGCCCGGCGCGGGTGGCGACCGCGATCACGGCCACCGCCACGCCGGCCACCACGAGC
>CAXUIE010000449.1:0-2695 GCA_964250825.1 uncultured Acidisphaera sp.
GCTCGGCCACGCCGAAGGGGATCGCCGACGGCGGGGCGCGGCCTTCACGGCGCTGGACGCGCCCGATCGTCCGTCTTAGTCCATCCAGCAGCGCGGCATCGAGCAAGCCTCTTGCTCCTCTCGGGTCACCAAGGGAGCGGAACATATAAAGAACGCAAGCCGGGGAGGAAGCAGGATTCTGCGCCCGGAAACAGTCCGGGATCGGGTTTTCAGCCGACTCAAAGCACTAAACTGATTCGTCAATCCACAATCTTCGGAGGAAGCGGGGATGCCCGATCTGGACGAAACCCATGATCCCGCGCGGCGCAGCTGGGTCGCATCGGCCAACGACGCGGCCACGGATTTCCCGATCCAGAACCTCCCCTTCGGCGTGTTCAGCCCGCCCGGCGAAGCACCGCGCGGCGGTGTTGCGATCGGCGACACGATCCTCGACATCGGCCGGGCCTTCGAGGCTGGCCTGCTGGAGGGCGACGCGGCGGAAGCCGCCTCGGCCCCAGCCCTAAACGCGCTGCTGGCGCTCGGCCGCGGCGAGGCGCGCGACTTGCGGCGGCAGGTCGGCGCCTTGCTCGACGCGGAGAACCCACCGCGCCCCGATCTGTTGCACCAAGCCGCCGATTGCGCGCTGCACCTGCCGGTCACGGTGCGCAACTACACCGATTTCTACGCCGGCATTCACCACGCGATCGCCGCTACCTCCATCATGCGGCCGGGCACGCCGCCGCTGCCGCCCAACTACAAGTACGTGCCGATCGCCTATCACGGGCGCGCCTCCTCCGTGCGTCCGAGTGGCGGCGACGTGCGTCGGCCCCAGGGCCAGCGCTGCCCCGACCCGGCACAGCCGCCAACCTTCGGCCCGAGCGAGCGGCTCGACCTCGAGCTGGAAATGGGCGTGTTCGTGGGTGCCGGGAACCCGGTCGGCGAGCCGATCCCGATCGGCGAGGCCGCGCAACACGCGTGGGGGTTCTGCTTGCTGAACGACTGGTCGGCGCGCGACATCCAGGCTTGGGAGATGGCGCCGCTCGGGCCGTTCCTGGCCAAGAACTTCTCCACCACCATCTCGCCCTGGATCGTCACCGCCGACGCGCTCGCTCCGTTCCGCGCCCCGGCGATGGCGCGCGCCGACGCCGACCCGAAGCCGCTCGACTATCTTTGGTCGGACGCCGACCAGGAAAGCGGCGGCCTCGCCGTCGCCCTCGCGGTTTCGTTTCGCACGCAACGAATGCGTGAAGCGGGCGAGCAGGCGGTCACGGTCATTCGCTCCAACGCCCGCTACCTGTACTGGACGCCGGCGCAGATGCTCGCCCACCACAGCAGCGGCGGCTGCAACATGCTGCCCGGCGACCTGATCGGCACCGGCACGATCTCCGGCCCGACCAACGATCAGCTCAGCAGCCTTCTGGAGCTGACCCGCGCGGGGCAGGAGCCGTTCACCTTGCCCAACGGCGAGCGGCGCGGCTTCCTGCACGACGGCGACGAGGTGAGCTTCACCGCGCGTTGCGAGCGCCCCGGCTATGTGCCGATCGGCTTCGGAACGTGCGGCGGCCGCGTCATCCCGTAAGGCGCCGTCAGCGCGGGTGCGGCGGCGCGATGCGGAACAGCCCGTACGGCATGGTCCGCGTGCTGCCCTTCTCGTGGAAGCGCGCCATGTCCTGGATGTGGGAGGCGGTCACGTAGATGGAGCCGTCGGCCCCCTCCGCCATGCTGTCCGGCCAGCGCAGCCGCTTGTCGCGGGCGATCGTGGTCATCGTCCCGTCCGGCGCCCGCATGCGCACCGCGTTGTTTTCCGGGTCGGTAATGAAGAGATAGCCCTGCTCGTCCATCCACAGCCCGTCGGCGACGTTCGTGGTGCCGACGGTCTCGACCCGCCCGCCGAGCGCGTCGGCGGACAGGCCGGCATCGGTCAGCGCGGCGGCGGGCACGCGGTAGAGCGTGCGGCCGACCAGCGCCTGCCAGTAAAGGAATTCGCCCTTCGGATCGAGCGCGATCCCATCCGCGGCGAAGGCGGGGATGCGGTTGTCGGGCTGGCGCAACTCATGGCCGTCCACGCGCGGCACCACGCCGGGTTCGGGCTGGGTGCGCTTGTCGCCGTCCAGCACGCGGCGCGCTTGTCCGCTCGCCACATCGACGACCAGGAGCGCGCCTCGCTGGCCGGAATCGGTGAGATAAGCGGTGCGCCCGTCCGGGCTCACGCGCACGTCGTTGAGGTAGCTTCCTTGCGGCGCCAGGGTTTCATCGAAGCGGATCACCTGCGCGACCTTGTCGGTCTTGGGATCGATCTTCACCAGCTTGGGGCCGCCCGGGATGATGAACTCATTACCGGGCGCGGCCGGGTCGAGCACCCAAAGCGCGCCCTGCGGGTCCACCGTGACACTTTGCACGCAAACGAAGTGCTCGCCCGGCGCCGGTTCCTGCGGCGTGTTGTGCTTGAGGTTGCTCCAGCCGTTCCACGCCGCGTCGGGGTATGGCTTGAGCGCGCCATTCCCCAGCACCTCGGCGACCGAGATCGGCACGTCCTTCTCCCAACGCGGCGAGTTCACGAAGATGCGGCCGTCCTTCGTCACCGCGACCCCGGTGACCTGCTGCTCGAAGCTGGCGATCCGCGTGAATGCCGGGGTCGCGCCAGCAGGACGGGAAGCGGCGTGCGCGGCAGGATGCGGGCGCGACGGCTGCGCGCGGCTCGGCCCGACGCCGGCCC
>CAXUIE010000450.1:0-2674 GCA_964250825.1 uncultured Acidisphaera sp.
TGCTTGATCTCGGCGCGAACGTGTATTGCGACGCGCGGAACCTGGTCGAGTTCGCGGTCATGGGAGACATGTTCGCGCGCACCGTCCTGGGCTTGACCGCGCCGAGCATCGGCCTGTTGAACGTCGGCTCGGAGGAGTTGAAAGGCGATGACCGCGTGCGCCAGGCGGCGGACATCCTGCGCGACAGCCACATCGCCCCGCAATTCCACGGCTTCGTCGAAGGGCACGACATCGCCGCCGGAACGACGGACGTGGTGGTCGCCGACGGATTCTCGGGCAACGTGGCGATCAAGACGGCGGAGGGCGCGCTGAAGCTCATCGGCGAGCTGCTCCGGCAGGTGTTCACCAGCAGCCTCGCGGCTCGGGTCGCCTACTTGCTGGCGCGCCCCGGCCTCGACCGGCTGCGCGAATGGCTCGATCCGCGCCGCTACAACGGGGCCGTGATGCTGGGGCTCAACGGCGTGGTCGTGAAATCGCACGGGGGGACCGACTCCCAAGGCTTCGCCCACGCGATCGACGTGGCGATGGACATGGTGGTCCACCGCTTCAACGACCGCATCGGCGAGGGCTTGGGCAGGCTCGCCAACCTCGGCGGCGGCGGTGTGACAGTCGCCGATGACGGCCCCCGCTTGGCCACGGCGCGGTAGCGCGCTCATGGCGGCTCGCAGCATCCTGGCCGGGGTCGGCGCCTATCTCCCGGAGCGCGCGATCGAGAACGAGGAGTTCGCGCGGCGTCTGGAAACCAGCGACGCATGGATCCGCGAGCGGACCGGCATCCGTCGCCGGCACTTCGCAAGCGAGCACGAAACCTGCGGCTTCATGGGGACGGAGGCGAGCCGGGCGGCGCTGCGGGACGCCGGCGCGGGACCGGAGGACGTCGACGCGATCATTCTCGCGACCGCGACCCCGGACCAGGCGTTTCCGTCGAGCGCCCTGCACGTGCAGGCGGCGCTTGGCGTCACGCGCGGCTTCGGCTTTGATCTCTCCGCGGCCTGCGCGGGCTTCATCTATGCCTTGTCCGTCGCCGACGGCATGATCCGCACCGGCCAGGCCACGGGCGTTCTGGTGATCGGCAGCGAGGTCTACTCGCGCATCCTCAATTGGCAGGACCGCACCACCTGCGTCCTGTTCGGCGATGGCGCTGGCGCCGTTTTCGTCCGCGCGAGCTCGACCGCGGACAAGGAGGCGCGAGGCATCGTGTCGACCCACCTGCACGCGCAAGGCACCCTCGGCGGCATTCTCTATGTGGACGGTGCCGTGGGGCAGCCAAACCGCCCGGGCCACTTGGTGATGAATGGCCGCGAGGTGTTCCGCCACGCCGTGACACGCCTGGCGAGCGCGGTCGAGGAGGCGCTCGCAGCGAACGGCCTGACGGGGACCGATGTCGATTGGCTCGTGCCGCATCAGGCCAACCTTCGCATCATCGACGCGGTCGGCCGCAAGCTCGGCCTGCCGCCCGACCGCGTGGTGGTGACCGTGGACCAGCACGCGAACACGTCCGCCGCGTCCGTCCCGCTCGCCTTGGCGTCGGCCCGGGCGGATGGCCGCATTCGGCCAGGCGACCTCGTGTTGATGGAAGCGCTCGGAGGCGGTCTGACGTGGGGCTCCGCGCTGGTGCGCATGTAAGAGCCGAACCATTTGATCCTTTGAGATTCTCCGCGCGGGATTGCTTGACGCAGGGCGGGTCGTCTGCCTAGCGTGAAGCGATGAATACCGTCACCCGCGCGCATCTGGCCGAAACGATCTACACGCAAGTCGGGCTGTCGCGGAACGATTCGGCCGATCTCCTCGAAACCGTTTTGGAGCGGATGAGTTCGGCGCTCGAAGCAGGGGAAGCCGTCAAGATCAGCGGCTTCGGGACCTTTTCGGTGCGGCAGAAGGGAAAGCGGATTGGACGCAACCCGAAAACCGGACAGGAGGTGCCGATACTCCCCCGCCGCGTCCTGGTATTTCGCCCGAGCCACGTGTTGAAAGCTCACGTTAACGGCGTGTCGCCCACGCAAGGCGACGATGAATGAGCGAGCATTGCGAAATCGCGGGTACGGCCGACGAACGAGTGAGCGCCGCCGCGAGCCGGGGCAAGTCTCGGAAAGCCCCGCACGCATTCAGGACTATCAGCGAGGTGGCGGACGAACTTCACATCCCGCAGCATGTGCTTCGCTTTTGGGAGACCAAGTTCCCCCAAGTCAAGCCCTTGAAGCGCGGAGGTGGCCGGCGATACTACCGGCCCGACGACATCGCGTTGCTTCGGCGGGTTTCGGACCTCCTGTATATTCAGGGCTATACGATCAAGGGCGTGCAAAGGCTGTTACGCGAAGGCGGCGGCGTACTCGCCGATGACATTCCGCCCCCTCCTGCCGACGACGAAGTGGAGCAGGCCCCGCTCGCACTTCCACGGGCTGATGTGATTTTGCCAGGCGGAGCACTGCCGTCATCTCCCGTCGCACTGCCCAAGCCGCGGCTCGCGGGCGCGACCGAGCCCGAGGCCGAGCGGCTCCGCGGTTTGCTGCTGGACGCGCTGCGAGAGTTGGAGGGCTTGCGGGCCTTGCTCCGCTGATTGCGGCGTCCGAAGGCCCCTGCTACACGACGGCGACGGTCGGAGCGTAGCGCAGCCTGGTAGCGCATCAGTCTGGGGGACTGGGGGTCGTGGGTTCGAATCCCGCCGCTCCGACCA
>CAXUIE010000451.1:0-2668 GCA_964250825.1 uncultured Acidisphaera sp.
CAGCCTCACACGGGGCTCAGGCGTCCGCCGCCGCGCCGTGCTTCACGCCGTCTCTGGCGAGACTTCGCCGAAGCGCCTGCCGTGCAGCCAAGCGTAAACCTCCCAGAGATTGTCGTCCGGGTCGGCGAAGTAGATGCAGCGCGCCTCCCAGGGGTAGTCCTTCGGCGGGCCCAGCACGGCGACGCCCGCCGCGAGCAACTCATCATGTAGCGCGTCCACATCGCCCGGCGCATCGACCTCGATCGCCGCGCAGGCCTTGTGCACCCCTGGCCCGGACCGCTTGCCGCTGATGCCGATGCTGGCGGCGATGTGGTCGATCTCCCACAAGGCGAGGGCGACGTGGCGGGAGGTGAAGTCGGCGAACCCCGGCGCGCGGGTGCGCAAGGTGAAGCCGAGCTTGTCCCGGTAGAACAGGAGCGAGCGCTCGACATCTTCCACCAGGAAGCAGAGATCGGTGATCGGCGGCAATCCGAACGGCATGTCACGGCGCTCCGGGTTTCCTGGTCAAGACGAGCCGTACAGCGCTTCGGGTTCGATGTCCGGGGCCAGGATCTCGCGCAACTCGCCGTCGCGGACCGCGCGATAAAAGCAGGTCCGCCGGCCGGTGTGGCACGCGACCCCGGTCTGGTCGACCAGGAGCAGCAGCGCGTCCTCGTCGCAATCCACCCGGAGCTCGACCAGACGCTGCACCTGCCCCGAGATGTCTCCCTTGCGCCAAAGCGCTTGGCGGCTGCGGCTCCAATAGCAGACCCGTCCCGTCGACAGCGTTTCGGCGATGGCGTCGCGGTTCATCCAGGCGAGCATCAGCACCTCGCCCGTGTCGTGCTGCTGTGCGACGGCCGGGACAAGGCCGTTCGCGTCGAGCGAAAGGCCGGCGATGATCTCGGCCAACGCCGGATTGGTGATATGCCCGGTCATCGCGCTTATGTTGGCGGAAGTCGGGCGAACGGAAAGGCGTAGGCATGGACACGCGCCGGTTCTCGGCCGGAACCGAAGCATTGCTGGAGCGCGCGGGGCGGCACTGCGCGGCGCGCGGCGCGCGGCTGACCGATCTCAGGCGCGAGGTGCTGGGCCTCGTCCTCGACACGGAAGGCCCGGCGGGCGCCTACGACCTCCTTGATCGTCTCAGGGCCATCCGGCCGGGGGCGGCGCCCCCTACCGTCTACCGGGCACTCGACTTCCTGGTGGAGCACGGCCTGGTGCATCGCGTCGAGCGACTGAGCGCGTTCGTCGGTTGTCTCGCGCACGAGGGGGAGGAGCACGCCGCACAGTTGCTGATCTGCCGAAGCTGCAGCCGGGTCACCGAGATCGAGGATGGCGACCTCGCGCACGCGCTGGCGGACGCCGCCGCCAGGGCCGGGTTCAGCGTGGGCCGCGCGACGATCGAGGCGGAAGGGATCTGTGCCGGGTGCCGCGGGGTGGCTTGAACCGCTCAGTGGATCTCCCCGGACCGGCGGAGCGCTTCGCGAAGTTTGGCGGGCGTAAAACCGGGTGCCGCGCACACGTCGAGGATGACGCGCTCGCGCCGGGTGATGAGGTCGATGGCGGCGGGCAGCTTGCGCACCGCCTCGGCCGGGATCATCACGGCGCCGTGATAGTCGGCGTGCACCACGTCGTCGTGCCCGACCTGCATCCCGAACACGTTCACCGGCTTGCCGAAATCGACCATGTGGACGTGGGCGTGGCTCGGCCCAACGCGGCCGCCGATCATCTGAAAGCCCTGCGCCCAAGCGCTGAGGTCGCGGAACGAGCCGTTGGTGACACAGCCGAGCGCGCCGAGCGCCTTGTGGATGGTGGAGTTCACCTCGCCCCAGAACGCGCCGTAGCCCGGCCGGTCGTCCAAATCCTGCAGCACGACGACCGTCGGCAGGTCGGCCTCGCCCACGTAGTCGTACCAGTCCTCCCGCTTGGCGACGGGGCCGCGCGGTGGCTCCTTGGCGCGGATGGTGCCCACGCGGGCCAGGCCGACGATGGGCGGCGCCTTCGGGTCCACCGCGACCATCGGCTCCACCGTGAAGCCGATCGCGCGCCGCTCCGGCACGACAAGCTCGAGCCCGTTGCAGATCGTCGGCGTGTCCCACTCGCGCAGGACTTGCAGATCGGACAAGGTGAACGGCCGTTCGGGCATGGCTTCCTCCGGGATCAGCGGCCAGTAGTTTCGCGCGCCGTCCTGGGGCGCGCAATGCTCGGGGCCGCGCAACGCTCGCTCGATGACCGGAAGCGGTCGCCGCAGCGCCCACCAGCAGAGCCACGCCGGTGACCGGGCATCCAACGCGAGGGCGAGATCGGCGGCCCGGGCCCGTCCTGGCGAGCCACGGGACGCTCGCCCCGGCGCGCGAAGGACCCGGTTATCCGAGGCAGCATCCGCGGCCGGGGGTGACAAGGGAAGGCTGCGATCAGGAGTCCGAAAACTTCTCCTCTTCTGCGCTTTCGCTCAGGCGAAGTCGGTCCAGACCGCGTAGCCCGCGCTCCGCCCGCTGGCGGGGTGGATGATGCGGCTGAGTTCGACGACGCAGCCTTCGGGTCGCACGCCCCATGACGCCGCGACAGTTTGGACAGCGAGCCGTGGGCGCGCCGGGCCGCCGAAGCCGGCGGCATTAGCGGCAGGATTTCCGTGGCAATCGTGCGGACCGGCCGCGACCGTTCGTCGACCTCGACCAAGCGCACC
>CAXUIE010000452.1:0-2666 GCA_964250825.1 uncultured Acidisphaera sp.
GCGTCACCCGGGCGCTCGACTTGGGCGGCTCGTGCAGCGGCGAGCACGGCGTCGGCATCGGCAAGCGCGAGTTCCTCGAGCGCGAGCACGGGGCGGAGGCGCTGGCCGTGATGCGGTCGATCAAGACGGCGCTCGATCCGCGGGGCATCATGAACCCCGGCAAAGTGTTCCTGAACTGACCGAGGGGGGGGCCGCCCGGCTTATCGTGGGCGGTCCGGGTCGTAGACGCGCTGCATCCAGTTCGACACCCACAGGAGGGCGGGCGGCACGATCGCGGCCGCGACTAGCAAGGCCGCGGCCAGGCTCGGCGGGCGAACCGCGACGAACCAGAACAACAGCCCGGCCGCAAAACCCAGCCACAGGACGTACAGCGCCGCCCAGAGCAAGGGATACGCGGTGATCCTCTCCAGTCGCTCCCGTCGCGTCGACGGCATGAGGTGGCGGCCCGGGCTCCGGTTAGGCCGCGGCCCGGAACGTCCGGGGAATGCCGGCCTTTTGCACCTGACCGTGCATCGGCTCGTCCGGCAGGCCCTCGCGCAGGGTGGCGCGGGCGGCGAGCAGCCGCTCGATGTCGATGCCGGTCATGAACCCCATGCTTTCCAGCATGAACACCAGGTCCTCGGTGACGATGTTGCCCGAGGCGCCCGGCGCGTAGGGGCAGCCGCCCAATCCGGCGAGGCTCGAATCGAAGGCGCGGATGCCTTCCTCCAGGCCGGCGAGCGCGTTGGCGATGCCGAGCCCGCACGTGTCGTGCAGGTGCAGCGTCGTGAGCTTCGGGCCGATCGCGGCGCGGACCGCGCGCACCTTCCGCTTGATCTCGGCGGGGTTGCCGTAGCCCCCCGGGTGGGCAAGGGGGAGCTCGGCCCCCCCGGCCGGGGCGTGGCCGGCGGCGACGCGCACGACCTGCTCGGTGCTCACCACGCCGTCGATCGAGCAGCCGAACGCCGTCGAGCAGCCGGCGACCACCGGCATCCGGCGGTCCTGGCCGCGCAGCCAGGCGATGGTGCGCCCGACCTCGGCGATCTGCTCGTCCACGGTCCGGTTGAGGTTGGAGCGGCTGTGCCCCTCGCTGACCGACACCGGAACGCTGATCTTGTGGGCGCCGGTGTTGTAAGCGCTCTGCGCCCCGCGCAGATTGGGCGCCAGCGCCTGCACGACGAGCCCCGGATAGGCGAGCGCGCCGCGCACGACCTCCTCCGTGTCCGCCATCTGCGGGATCACGCGCGCGGGGACGAAGCTGCCCACCTCGATCTCCGGCACGCCGGCCGCCGCGATGGCGGCGATCCAGCGCACCTTGATCGCGGTCGGCATCCGGCCCTTGGCGATCTGCAATCCGTCGCGTGGGCCGACTTCGCAGACGCGAACTGTTTCCTTCATGGGCGGACCTCCTGCGGGTCGGGCTGGCACACCCACACGCAAACAGGGCGAGCGGCCCGCGTCAACCAAACGCGGCGCGGAGCCGCCATCTCCGGCGCGAGGCGCTGGGCGGTCAAGGACAGGCGGAGCCGGACGAATGGCCGGCTCGGTTGACCGGCAAGTTCCCCCCGGGTCAGTATCCGGCGCGGAACGCTTGTGCTTCCGTCGTGTGCCCCAATCCTTTGTCCAATGGGCACGATCCGCGTTCCAGGGATTCCAGAAGGGTCTTGCATGACGTTGCGCGCCGTGGCCGTCCTGCTGGCCGGTGGTCTGCTCCTCACCGTTCCCGCCGTGGCGCAGCCCGGGCCGGGTGGCCCGCCCCCGGCGGTCGGCGTCGCCGCGGTTCACACGCGGGCGGTCACCGAAAGCTCCGAGTTCGTCGGGCGCATCCAGGCCATCAACCGCGTGGACATCACGGCGCGCGTCACCGCCTTCGTCGAGCAACGGCTTTTCACCGAGGGCACCGAGGTCAAGCAGGGCGATCTCCTGTATAAGCTGGAGCAAGCCCCGTTCGAAGCCGTCGTGCAGCAGCAAGCGGCCTCCGTCGCGCAAACCAATGCGACGTTGCAGAACGCCACGATCACCACCGGCCGCGCGCAGGCCTTGCTCAGCACGCCGGCGGGCCAGCGCTCCACCTTCGATGACGCCCGCTTCCAGCAGCAATCACAGGCGGCCCAGCTCGCCTCCGCCCAGGCGCAGCTGCGCGCGGCCGAGATCAACCTCGGCTACACGGAGATCCGCTCGCCGATCGACGGCAAGATCGGCCAAACACGGGTCACCCCGGGCAACGTCGTTTCGCCGAGTTCGGGTCCGCTCAACACGATCGTCAGCCAGGACCCGGAGTATGTCGAGTTCCCGATCGCCGCGCGGGCCCAGCTCGAACTCGAGAAGCGCTACGCCGCGAAGGGCGGGATGAGCGCCGTGGTGATCAAGCTGCGGCTCGCCGACGGCAGCGAGTACGGGCCGGACGGCAAGATCGACTTCGTGGCGCCCACCATCGCCCAGAACACCGACACGATCGTGCTGCGGGCCGTCATCGCCAATCCGCCCCGCCGCGCCCCCGTCGCGGGCCAGCCCGTCGATCGCCCGCTGATCGATGGGATGTTCGTCACCGTCCTCGTCCAGGGGATCGAGCCGGTGCAGGCGCTGGCGATCCCTCGGATCGCGATCCTGTCGGACCAGGGCGGCAACTACGTCTACGTGGTCAACGCGCAGAACATCGCCGAGCGACGCCCGGTGCGGCTCGGTCA
>CAXUIE010000453.1:0-1124 GCA_964250825.1 uncultured Acidisphaera sp.
GGGGTAGGGACGTAACCAGTGGTCGCGTTAGGCCATTGACAGGGACGCGCGGCGTTGCTATGCTCTGTATAGAGCATAAAACCTCCTATAGTCCTACATCGCGGGGTTGGCACCCCAAGCGTAGGACCTTGGTTAGCGGCCCTGGTGTTTCTGGCGGCGAAACCTTCGCACCAAGGCCGGATGGATATAAGACTGACAGGCGGGCAAGGGGCTCACCGGGTGGCACCGGTGGGCCTCTCGCTTTTATCGCTGCGTTTAAGCAGCTGGTGTTGATGAGTCTCTGTGCGTCTCCTGTGTTATTTCCTGCCGCTCCCGCAGCACGAGGGCAACCTCTCCGTTGGCAATAGCCACAAATAGGGCTGCGGCGTTGCCGCGTCCGGCGCTCCTGCCCGTCCGAGAAATGTAGCCAAGCTGTTGCGCGGCAGCGTTCAAGCGAGCACGCATGGCATTGGTCTGCGCCTTGTCCAGTCCGGCGAAGTGGAATCCTATCGTGGTCCCACTGTTGCGTTTCTCTTCCACCCGACACGCCCCCTACCCGTAACTCGCTAAAAACGCCTGGCTCTACAATAGCCCCATTTAGTGAGCTTGTCAAGGCGTTGATGCATCGCACCGCGATCAAGACATAACAATACTTCATGGTAGCGTCGTCCACTTGACAGGTGTTCCCATTCCCTGCTGAGGTTGTGCTGGTGTCGCGGGGGTCCATCCCCCTGCCGCGCTCGTTGATGTGGCTGGCGTCGAGGCTGCCGTCGCTGTAGGTATTTTCATCTTGGGACCCCTGGGCTCCCTGGGCGCTGTGGTCGATGCCGGCGGCACGGCGGGCGCCGTGGTTGGCGCCGCAGTGGTCACTGTCACCGGCGCGGCCACACCCTCTACCGAGGCTTCGTAGCACTTGACCGGTGCCGGCAGCTTCATGAGGCGCTTGTAGGCGCGCACGGCCCACACGGGCCGCGTGCGCAGGTCCATCGGCCGCGCCTCGCGCACGCTCACCACGATGCGCCGGCGGGAGGAGGCGTGCAGGTCCTCCGGGAACAGCAGCGGCACGCCCGTTTCGCTCACCGAGCGGCTGTCGCGCTCGGGCCGGCGCCCGAACATCCCGCGCGCGGCCGAGTCGCCTTCGCTAG
>CAXUIE010000453.1:1134-2638 GCA_964250825.1 uncultured Acidisphaera sp.
GGGCCCCCGCCCCCGGGCCGGGCCCCCCCCCCCCCCCCCCCCCCCGCGCGGCCGCGGGCACGCCGCCAGATCCTCGGGGAAGAGTAGGGGCACGCCCGCCTCGCTCGCCGAGCGGCCGCTGCGCTCCCCGCCGGCGGCGCTCGAATCACTCTCGCCGTGCGCGAGCACCGTGCGCTTGCCGATCAAGTCGCTGGCCCATTGCGCGTCCTCGTCGCGCGTCCCGCCCAGCCAGGCGAGCGCGTTGCAGGACTCGATGATCGCCTTGGCGCCGTCCCCGTAATCGTCGTACAGCTGTGAGCGCATCTGCCACGCCAGGACGCGCGAGATGCGCGGCTGCCGGCAGATGTTGAACCACTTGGGCGCGTTGGGGATGGCGCCCATGGTCCCGAACTCATCCAGCAGCAGGCGCACTTCGCGCGCCAACCTCCCGCCCGGCAGCGTCCGCGCGCGGTCGAGCAGTGTGGTGAAGATGGTCGTGAACAGCGCGGCGACGAGCGGCCGCAGGGTGTCGTCACCGGGCGGGAGCACGATGTAGAGGGCGATTGGCCGCCGCGCCGTACGCCCTAGCCGGTCGAGGTCGAGCGTGCCCTGGTCGCCAATGACACGCCGGATGGCCGGGTCGGTGAGCGCGGAGAGGCGCGGGGCGAGCCCCGAGGGGATGGAGGAGCGCAGATCGCGGTGCTGGGCGATCAATTCCAGGAACTGCGCCGCCGGCCCCGTTTCGGTCCCGCTCGGCCCCTTGCGCAGCTCGGTGATCATCTCCTCGACGCTCGGCTTGAGCAGCAAGTCGCGCAGTTCATCGAGCGTGCCGGTAGGGCGTCCGGCCGCGGCGGCCATAGCGTGGATGTGCATGATGCCCGCGGCCATGAGCAGGCGCACGGCGTCCTCGAAGTAGGGTTGGGGCGCGGCGCTGTCGGCCGGCCGCGAATTGTGCAGCCAGGCACCGGCCCAGTCGCGCGCCTGCGCGGGGGTGCGCACCAGGGCCAGCGGCGCCCAGGTCACGCTGTCGCCCGTACCGCGCATGTCCAGACGGTACACGTCGTGCGTGCGCGCCGCCGCCGCTGCTGTCTCCTCCCAGGCGTCCCCCTTGTTATCGGTGGCAATATAGTCGACAGCGGGGTCGGGCCGCAGGAGTTGCGGCTTGAAGAATGAATTGCTCTTGCCCAGGCCGTTCGGTGCGTCGATGCCGCCGCGCTCGACGAGCAGGTGGGCCGGGACGCCAACCGTCACCCGCTTGAGGCCGCGCCGCGCTGTCCCCAGCACCAGGTCACCCGACTTGGCGCGCCGCGCCTTCAGCTCGGCCCACGTCTGCCAACGCGCCCCGCCGAAGGTGTTGGTCTTGGAGGGGTCGAGGCCACGCCGGCGCAGGAGGAGGACGACGAGCCCGACGAGCAGCGCCGCGAGCGCGCCGCCGCCGGCGATCTCCCACGGCACGAGGGCGCGCACAGCCGCCGCGCCGGGCCGCTGCAACTGGGCGTAGCGCCAGGCCGCGCCGTGGCGCATC
>CAXUIE010000454.1:0-2629 GCA_964250825.1 uncultured Acidisphaera sp.
GCGCTACAGCGCGGACTACGTCGCAGGCCTTTACCCGTCCAAGTCCGCGAAGCACTACCAGAAGGCGGCCAAGCGCCTGCTGAAGCTGCTCGGCACAGGCAACGATGCAATGATGGCGACCGCGCTCGCCGAGCGGCTGCTCGCGAGCCTGGCCGCGCCGTTCGACCTCGATGGCCATCACGTCGTGATCGGCACCAGCATCGGGATCGCGCTCGCGCCGGAGGACGGCCTCGACGCCGATCTCCTGCTGCGCAACGCGGACATGGCGCTATATGGAGCCAAGGCCGACGGCCGAGGTCGCGTCCGCTTCTTCGAGCCCGAAATGAACCAGCGCATGCAGGCCCGGCGGGCGCTCGAGCTTGATCTGCGGCAGGCCCTCGAGACCGGCGAGTTCGAGCTGGTGTATCAGCCGCTGATTCGTGTCGCCGACCGCGCTCTCCAGGGCTTCGAGGCCCTGCTGCGCTGGCGGCATCCGACGCGGGGCATGATCTCGCCGGACCGGTTCATCCCGCATGCCGAGGCGATCGGGCTAATCGTGCCGATCGGCGCCTGGGTACTGCGGGCCGCTTGCGCCGAGGCCGCTTCCTGGGCCGGGACGCTGCGCGTCGCGGTAAACCTCTCGGCCGTCCAGTTGGCCGACGGCGGCCTGGTCGAGACGGTGGCGGACGCCCTTTGGCGCGCAGGGCTCGACCCGAGCCGGCTCGATCTCGAAATCACCGAGTCGGCGATGCTGCAAGGCACGGAAATGACGCTCGACGCCCTGCATCGTTTGAAGGCGCTCGGCGTGGCGATCGCGATGGACGATTTTGGGACGGGATATTCGTCGCTCAGCTATCTCCAGCGCTTCCCGTTCGACAGGGTGAAGATCGATCGCTCTTTCGTCGCCAACATCGGGCGCGGCCGCGGAAGCGGCGCGATCGTGGGCGCGATGATCGACCTTTGCGCCGGGCTCGACATGAGCACCACGGCCGAGGGCGTCGAGAACGAAAGCCAACTCGCCACTCTCGCCAGGACGCGCTGCACGGAAGCGCAAGGCTACCACATCAGCCCGCCCCGCCCCGGGTCGGACGTGCCGGCGCTCATCGCCGCGCTCACCGGTTCCGCGCTCACTGGCTACGCGCTCACCGGCCCTGCTCTCGCCGATCAGCCCGCCTGAGGTCACGCCGGCCGCTCCTTCCCGCCCGAGCATGCGCGCGTCGCGCTGGTGGCGGTGCTTCGCCGATCCGGGCAAGGTGACAGGTGGCCGGGCTTTTCGGGATGGCCGGGTATGAAGCGTGGGAAACAAAGATGCTTGAACCGCTCGAAGCCGCCGACCTGCCTGCCGGCATCCGCGCCCGGTTCGTCCCCGAGGTCAACGGCCTCACGATGCACGTCCTCGAAGCCGGCTCCGACGCTCCCGACCGGCCCTGCGTGCTGCTCCTGCATGGGTTTCCCGAGATCGCCTACTCGTGGCGCAAGATCATGGGGCCGCTTGCCGCGGCGGGCTTTTACGTCGTGGCGCCGGACCAGCGCGGCTACGGCCGCACGACCGGGGGGGACGGCGACTATGATGGCGACCTCGGTCAGTATAACCTGCTCAACCTCGCCACGGACGCCTTCGCCCTCCTTCGGGCGCTGGGCCGCGACAGCGTGGCCGGCATCGTCGGGCATGATTTCGGCGCTCCGGTGGCCGCAGCCTCAGCGCTGACCCGGCCGGACGTGTTCCGCTCCCTCGCGCTGATGAGCGCCCCGTTCGCCGGCGCGCCGGAGCCGCCGTTCGGCGCCCCGCCATCCCCGGCGATCCACGCCGCGCTCGCGGCACTCGACCGGCCGCGCAAGCACTATCAGTGGTATTACTCCACCAAGGAAGCGAACGCCGACATGCGCGACTGCGCGCAGGGAGTCCACGATTTCCTGCGCGCCTATTTCCACGTCAAGAGCGCGGACTGGGACGGCAATCAACCGCGCGAGCTGCGATCCTGGACCGCCGATGAGCTGGCGCGGGTGCCGATGTACTACATCATGGACCGCGACCGGACGATGCCGGAAACGGTGGCGCCCCACATGCCCACGGCAGCGCGGGTCGCTCGCTGCGGCTGGCTGTCCGAACGCGAGCTCGCCGTCTACAGCCGGGAATACATCCGCAACGGCTTCGCGGGCGGTCTGCAATGGTATCGGCGCCGCACCGACGGGACGCACCGCAACGAGCTTGCCTTGTTCTCCGGGCGCGCGATCGACGTGCCGGCGATCTTCGTCGCCGGGCGCAGCGACTGGGGCGTGTATCAGACGCCCGGCGCGCTCGAGCGGATGCGGGACCGGGGCTGCACGCGCCTGACGGGCTGCCACCTTCTCGAGGGCGCGGGCCACTGGGTGCAGCAAGAGCAGCCCGAGCAGGTGGCTGACCTGCTGCTTCGCTTGCTGCGCGCCTAGAACAAACGTCAGCCGGACCGAACCGGACCGGTCTGGGTGATAAAAGCTGCTCGTCGAACAAGTGAGTAAAGCGCGATCCACACGCTCCGAGGTGTCCACCTCGCGTGAGCGCTCCCGAAGGATCACGCGCCGTCTAGTGAGGCGCCGCCAGCGAGCGGGGCGGAGGCCCGTTTGCTCCGGGCGCGTTTACTCCGGGCAAAGGCGGCGGGGGGGTATAAGG
>CAXUIE010000455.1:0-1269 GCA_964250825.1 uncultured Acidisphaera sp.
GAGCGTGATTCCCTACCGCTGATTTGGGGGAGAGCGGGATGGCTGCGGTTTTGATCGGGCGTGAGGATATGGACGCGGCGGCCCTTCGTCGGGAGGCGTCGCGGAGCCGGGATGCGTCGGCGGCGCGGCGGATGCTGGCGCTGGCGCTGGTGCTGGAGGGTCGGTCGCGCACGGAGGCGGCGCAGAGCTGCGGCATGGACCGCCAGACGTTGCGCGACTGGGTTCACCGTTATAACGCCGAGGGTCTTGAGGGCCTGAAGGACCGGCGTGCGCCGGGCGCCGCCCCGCGGCTGAGCGCGGAGCAGCAGGCCGAGGTCGCCGAGTGGGTGCGCCAGGGCCCCGAGCTGGCCCAGCATGGGGTGGTGCGCTGGCGCAGGATCGATCTGGCGCGCGCGATCGAACAGCGCTTCGGGGTGGAGCTTGCGGAGCGCACGTGGGCGCGCTGTTGAACCGGCTGGGCTTCCGGCGGCTGTCGGTACGGCCTCAGCACCCCGGGCAGGACGTCTCGGCCCAGGAGACGCATAAAAAAAGTTCGCCGAGCTGGTCGCCGCCACGATCCCCGAGGCGCGCCGCGGCGCATCCATCGAGGTCTGGTGGCAGGACGAGGCTAGGGTCGGCCAGCAAGGCACGCTGACGCGCGTGTGGGCCGAGCGCGGCAGCCGGCCCCGGGCGGTGCGAGATCAGCGCTACAAGTGGGCCTATCTGTTCGGCGCCATCTGCCCGGCCAGAGGGGTGGGCGCCGCCTGGGTGGTCCCCAAGGCCGACGCCTGGTCCATGAACCTGCACCTGGAAGAGATCAGCCGCCAAGTCGCGCCCGGAGCCCACGCCGTGGTCGTGCTCGACGGCGCCGGCTGGCATCAGACCGGCGGACGCCTGAACGTCCCTGACAACCTCAGTCTGCTTCACCTGCCGCCCTACTCGCCCGAACTCAACCCGGTCGAGAACGTCTGGCAGTACCTGCGCCAGAACCAGCTCTCCAACCGCGTCTACGAGACCTACGAAACCATCGTGGACGCCTGCTGCAAAGCCTGGAACGACCTCATGGCCGAACCCGACCGCATCCGATCCATCGGCTCACGCGAATATGCAGCGGTCAATCCCTGATGCCGTTGGTATAAGCCTTGAGCCGCCTTCAGCCTCGGACCTGCCCCGCGCCGCGAACCACATATTTGAAGGTGGTCAACTGCTCCGCTCCGACGGGTCCGCGGGCGTGCAGTTTGTCAGTGGCTATCCCGATTTCGGCTCCGAAACCGAACTCGCCTCCGTCGG